>CALKMO010000049.1 GCA_937991785.1 uncultured bacterium
GGCCTCGACGCCCGGTTCCATTCGGCACGCCAGGGAAAGGATCGGCCGCTTGAGCAGGTCCCAGTGGCGCGATCGCAGCTCGATCCTCGGCTCGCCCCCTTCGGCCAGCACCGTCGCTTCCGCGCACCCGCGGCCGAACGCCGCGCCCTCGTCCTCGATGCGTTTCAACTCAACGTCGCGTAGGGCCTTGACGGTACCCAGGGAATTCTCGAAGCCGTTGGCGAATCCCATCTCCGCTACCATCCTGGCGGGCAGCATTACCGCAAATCCCTGGCCTGCGGGCGGCGAAGCCGATATCGTGCGCCGAAGCCGCCTGACGGCCGGAGGTTCGCGATCGAGCGAAGGGTCCCGCGCGACTTCGAATGCGTAAGGGCGATCGGCGATATTGCCGAGCGTGTCCGCAAGTCCCGCGACAGTTATGCGGACGGGTTCGCCGGGAACGAACGGGTCCTCTCCGGCGGCGCCCGGCTCGAACTCGAGCGCTCCCCTGCCGGCGTCGAACCGGAGCGCCGGGAGGCCTGCGCGGTAAGTCTTGCCTGCAGCGGATACCTCGATCCTTCGCGCGTCAACGGCGTGGGCCTCGCGCAGGCGGATCGTCACCTTTCCCCCCGGCATGCGCCCGCCGCCGGGAGGCTCGGTCCCCGCTACGATCGGCGGCGTTCCGTCAACTATGAACTTCCTGTGCACGGCTTCAGATCTGTTCCCCGCGGCGTCAACCGCAACCACATGCATCCAATAGATCCCATCGCCTACGGCGAATCGTCCCTCCGGCGGAGGCTTGGCGCCCCTCTCGGCGAGAGCGCGTCTGGCGGCAGCCTCGACCGTCTCGCCGGCGCGTATCGCCCCGGATGTCGGGATAGTATCGGGCCTGTCGTCGAAACACGCGAGGTATTCCGCCACGCCGGACAGGTCCGATGCCGTCCAGTCGAACGAAATCCTGTCCGGCCGCGAGGCGGGGACGAGACGGATGTTGTCAATGCGGTATTCCATCCCGCGGCGGTTTCCCCGCCACCCGTGATCGTGGATCGAGAGGCCGGAGACCATCCATCCGCCGAGATCTCCGCGGGACGCGCGGAGCATCTCGAGCAGCGGTATCGAGGCGGAATGCCAGCGGCCGTCATCGAGGAACGGTCCGTACCTGCCCAAATAATCCACGTTTCCGGAATAGTACGAAAGGTGATCGTAAATGTCGGTCAACATCACGGCGCCAAGGCGGCCGGCGTGCGTGAGATGCAAATTCATCGGCGTCTCGGGCGGAACTTTATAGTCGAACTCCAGAAGCGGCCAGCGCGAGGCGTCGAACGGCGGATGCCTGACGTCGAATCCGAATCTGGAGCCGTCCTTGAGGTTGAGGATTCGGAGGCTGCATCGCCCCCCGTCCGGCGGGACATCTCGAGATGCGGCCGCCAGGACCCCGGCGGCGGAGTCGGCCGACGGGAACCACGGCGAATCCGCACGCAGACGGCGCCCGTCGTCCTTTGCCGAAATTCCTTCGAGGCCGTCCTCGAAACCGAGATCCAGGGGAGGGCCGATCTCCTCGACGAGCGCTCCGCCCCCCGCATTCGCGTCCCTGCCCGCCGCCCGTGCCGGCACAAGAAGTTTCGTCCGGACCTTCAGGCCGGCGGGGCCGAACCGGTCCGCCGCCGTACGGGCGATCCAGCGGAAGGTCTTCGGCAGATCCTTGGCGCCGTTGCCGGCCCTGTCGGATGCGGCGGCCACCGTCAACCGCACCTCCTCGCCGTCCCTGAGCATCCTGCCGCGGGCAAGCAGGTCCACCGATGCGGTCTGCGCGGCGTGATCGAACGATACTCCGTTCGGACCGGCTCCTCCCCTCCCCGCCGGAATCCGGAGCGTCTCCCCGTCGAGCCGGATCTCGATGGTCTCGGGCGCCATGCCGGATCCGGTCCCGTCGTCGAAGCGCACCTTAATCGAGCGGCCGTCGCCCCCTTCATCGAAGGGAAAGACGACGGCCGAAACGGCCGGCGGCGCGCTGTCGTATTCTTTCGGGGCGAGCCATCGCACATCGGTCACCGAATAGGAGCAGCCGGCCGGATTCCCGGAGAATCCCGCCAGCAGGTAATCCGCGTTGGAGACGTTGCCGAACGCCCATCCGACCCGAAAGTCGCGCGGCGGCTGCCGCCCCAATTTTTCCCAGTAGCGCATCCAGTGCGGGTAAAGCTCAAGCTCCGCGCGGCGCCACGCGCCGTCGGCCCGAACGTCCGGTATTTCCGCCAGGACGGGCGCGATCTCCGAGGGATCCGCGTCGGCGTCCCCCGCGCCGCGTCCCGACGCCTTTCCCGGGCCGGCGGCATCGCCCGCAGGTACGGGCGGTTCCCACCCGGAGCCGTCCGGGCCGGTCAGCCTTATGCGGCCGAGCCACGGGTTGCGGAACAAAATAGGTCAATCCTGGCCCCCGGTTCGATGCGGTAGCCGAACGAAACGCGGGATCTCTCCGTCGGATCCGGGCGCGATCCGGCGCCGGTGCGCTGGATGGAGAACGTCCCGCCGCCGATCCCGTTGACTACGCGCCATGCCGCATCGCCGAATTCCTTGGCCAGCTCCTGCGGCGCCCTTATCCTGTCTACGGCGGTGGTGACCTCGCGGCGTCCCTCGTTGAGGAAGACCCCGTCGTCGAAAGGCCACGAGCGCCTCGGGAGAAGCGGCCCGGCTGACGCCTCCTGGTAGGCTATGCGGCACCGGGCTGCGAGGAAACCGTTTTCCACGGTCCACAGCCCTACCCTGCCGCCGGGCAGCGGGTCGGGATCGCGCCACCTGATGCCCTCCCGCCCGTCGGCGTAGAACGCGATCTCGCTGCCGATTTTCTCGAGCCGCAGGTGGAACCACCGCTGGTGCAGCTCGGGCTTTTCCGGGTGCCTTATCCTGTCGCTCGGCGGCTGGAACGGCTCGCCCGTCGCCTCGGCCACCGGCACGCCTTTGCGGTAAAGGCGCGTCCACCTGTTGCCGCCGCCGCCGAAGACCAGCGCGTAGCCGCTCGACAGGTCCGCACCGTCCCCGCAGATCGCCAGGTTGTAGTCCCCTGGCCGCTCGTAAGGCGGATCCTGTGTGAACATCATGGCGGCGGCGTAGACGTCCACCGATATGTCGCCGCGGAAGACTTGCTTCGTCCACGCCGACGCAAGCGCTTCGGACCTGCCGCCGAACCACGACCACCTTGGATCGCATATCCACTTGTTCAATATCCCCCACCTGCCGGACAGGATAAGAAAATCGGCCGGCGCCCGGTCGAACGAATAATCCAGCACCTTTGACGATCGGATTGATACCGTCGCAGGATCCCATAGGTTCTTAAGCCCGCGTATTCCCGCCTGCGGACCGCGGCCTCCCTCGGGCGAAAGTCCGGCGGGTTTAGGCACCGGAGCCTTCGGAGGGCCGGCGTCGAGCTTAACGCCGTCTATCCGCGCAATCAGCCTGTCGCCGTCGCGCAGGAACTCCACCTCGCGGGCCTTCGTCTCCAGCCGCGCCGAGACCGGCAAATGCCACGGCGACCGTATCGCCGCCTCCCCGCGCGATATCGAGAGCACATCGCCGGAATCGAGCCTGCGATCGGGCGCGTGGAGGATCACTTCGAGCGATTCGTAGCGCGGGGTGAGGAGCTTCACGTGCTGGTCGCCCGGAAGCGCGAACGAATGGACCGCCGTGCCCGTGACGTAGTCCATCTCCCATGCCCGCGCTGGGTTGGCCCAGTTCTGCATGTCCGGCTCCTGAACTGCGGGCGGTCGGCGTTCGGCTCCGGCGCGGGACTCCGGGCCCGCCGCGTTCCCGGCATCCGTCCCGGCGCTTCCGTTCGGAACGCCCGCCGCCTCCCCGGGCGGTCCCGGCGCGCCCGGCATCGGTTCGGTCCGCCGCGGTTCGGCGGCGCTTCCGCCGGCGGCCTTCCCGCCGGCCGCAGCCGATGTCTCCGATCCGTACCCTCGTCCGGCCGCAGCGCCGCCCTCTGCGCCGGCCGGTCCGGACGAACGGACGCTGACGTCGTCGAAGTAGACCCCGTCGCCCCCGCGGGCCCAGAGGCCGACCTTTCCGCAGACCATGTCCGGCGGGGCGGGAACGTCGAAGATCGGCGCGCCGTCCACCAAGGCGCGGATCCGCGAGGCGTCCCATTCGAGGGCCAGCCGGTAAAACTCGAACGGCCTGAAACCGATGCCTTCCTTCGACGCCAGTATCTTCTCGCGCCCGCCTCCGACGCGAACCAGCTCGATCCGGCCGGTCGCCTTCCCGTCCGCGCCGATCCCATTCGCCGCCTCTTTTCGGGGTTCGGAATCCGCGTCTGCCGTCCACCTGAGAAGCAGGAAGCTGGATGCGGATCTGACCGCGCATGCCAGTCCGAAGCCGCCTCTCCCGAGGGCCTTGGCCGAAACTTCCGCCGAATACTCCGCCCACCACGGTTCGCCCGCCGCCGCCAGCGCCTCGGGACCCGGCGCGCCGCCAGGCAGCCCGTATGCCTCGCGCGCCGTGCCCCATTGAAACCCTTCAGGTTTGATGGAAAAGGATCTCGGCGCGGCCTCGCCGGGCCTCAGCACCTTCAGCGATATCTCGCCCCCGCGCCTGCCTCCGCCGCGCAGGATCGAATCCACCTGCCACGGGTTCATGCGGTGGGTCGGGACTCCGTCTACAGCTATTATCATGTCGTCTTCCTGCAGGCCGGCCCTGGCGGCGGGTCCTCCGCCTGTTATCCGTTCGACCCTCGGGATCTCCTCCAGATAGCCGCCGACCTGGATCCCGATCCCCGTCTGCCACTCTTCGATCCGGCCGGCGTCCAGCGGATCCGCGCGCGGCGTCTCCGGGAAGCGAGCGAACAGGGAAAACGGATTGGCGCTTCGATCGGGGAAAGCCATCCCGCTCAATTCCCATTGGCCCTTGAGCGTGATCCACACGTCCTCCGATCTGTCGCGCATGAACGTGTCTTCGAACCGGATGGGCGCCGGGCGCACGACCGATTGCGGCTTGAACTCCACGGCCGGCGTCAACGTCCTGTGGCCTCCGGGACCTTTCAAGGAGTGCAGTCCGCCGCAGCGGAAGAGGATCTCGTCGCCGGCCATTACCGTAAGGGTTCCGCCTCGTTTCAGGGCGCATATCTCGACGGGGCGGGGCTCGGCCGCCTTCGCATCCTCGGCGCCCCTTCCGGTCCCCTCGGTCCCCTCGCACGGTTCGGGTTCCGCCGCGGCTGCCGGAACGCAACGCGCCTCGGCCAGCGTTTCGACCCCTCCCCGGCCGTTCTCGCGCTCCAGCGTCCAACGCGGCCCGTCAATCCTGACGAAAACCGAACGGCCTTCCGAATAGCTCAGGTAGACCCAGGCATTTTCGCCCTGATGGAGGGCGCGCCGGAATGCGGCCGGCTGGACCAGATAGAAGTCGCCGTCCTTGAATGCCGCATTGTCGTACAGGACGGTTTCGCCGATCGCCGCTGCTGTCCCGCCTCGATCACCGCGGGAAGCGTCGGCCTTTTCGTGCCGGGACTTGTCGGTCAGGTGCGATATCGCTGCGGCGGTTGCCGCCGCGGCGGCCGCTGCTGCAAAAAACAAAACGATATTCCGTGTGCGCCCCGCGCGAGACATTTGGATGCCTCAGCCCCCGCTTGCCGTCCGGTCGAAACCGCGATCCTAAACGAGGCTCCGGGCGGGAAAGACCATCGCGAATCTCCCGCCGCCCCCGGCCCTGCCTTTCGCCAGGCGTTGTAAAAATTGCCGTTCGCCGGGATGAACGCCGATGCGTCAGCGCGTTCCGGCCGAAACATTCCGCGGCCGAACGGCCGCGGCCGGCGCTCAGATCCGAGCCTGGCGGCGAAGCCTCGCGGCCGGCAGGGGGCGTCTCTTGAGCCGCCCCCTATGGCGCCGTCCCGATGGCCGGGGCCGGCGCCTTGCCTATTATAGTAGTTGAATCTGCCGGAAGCCGAATGGCAAGCGGGAAGTCAGTTTTTTCCCGCCTTGGACTTTTTCTTCCTCGAGGAGGGCGGTTCCTCCGCGGGGGGAGGAACGAACGATCCGCCGCGCCGCTCCGCTTCCGGGGGAGGGACGACCGGTTCGGGAGGAGGCGCCGGGGGCTCTGGAGCCGCGGACGCCGCGCCCGGAGGAGGTTCCGGCGGGCGGGGTTGGGCTTCGGATCCCCGCCTGGGAGACGCCCCGCCCCACGGCAGGGAGGGCTGGGTTTCGCCCTTTTTCGAATCGTCGCGCGCCTTTTCCCTGGGCGGCGCCTCGTCTTTTCCCCGGTCCTCGATGCGCCTTCGGATCGCATCCTCCGTCGCCTTCTTCCGGAGCTCCTCGGCCTCGCGGCGGGCGTCCGCGGGCGCGCCGCGGGCATCACCGGGCGCCTTGCGCGGATCTTCGGCCGCTTTATCCAGAGCCGTTTCCTCCATAGCCCTGCGCCGCGCGTTTTCCTCCAGCGCCTTCCTTATCGTCTCCTCGCTGTTCGTCCCGGTTCCCTTGACCGTTCCGGGCTCGGGTTGCGCCTTCGTCCTGCTTTCTTCGATCGCTCTCTTTATCGCCTCGGCTTTCGGCTTGGCGTCCCCTTCCGGCTTCCCGGACTCGCCATGCTGCGTCCAGGACGGGCGCGGTTCCGACCGGGGGCCCGACTCGGACCGAAAGCCCGGTTCCTGTCGAGACACCGGTTCCGAGCGGTATCCTGGGTCGGAGCGATATCGAGGATCCGGGCGGGAAACCGAAGGGTTGTCGGGCCCGGGTCCGGCGGCATCTGGCGTGCTTTTCGGGGAAGGCGCCGGCGATTTCGCAGGCGGCGCGGATGCGCCTCCGCTCGCCGCCCCATCCGCCGTGCGCCGCTGCGGCATCCATCCGGCCGGAGGTCTGGACGCCGAAGATGCAGGCGGACTGGACGCAGAGGATGCCGGCGGCGCAGGAGGCCGGGCCTTCATCGCCATCCTTATGCGATCGGCTATCCGCGGCGGTTCCTCCGTAACCTTCGCGAACACCGCAGGCCGGAATACCTTGATCCTGTCTCCCTCTTCAGTTTCCGGCCTGACGAGGCCGCCGGGTTTCGAATCGTGTTCGGCGATCCTTACGGTTTCTATCCTGCGCCTTATATCGCGGGCCACCTCATCCTTGGAGACGCCAGCATGTATCACGGTTTTGTTGCGGTACACGTAAGTATTGTTCACGATCACGGTGCTGTTGTATATGTTCGTAACCTGTGCGGGAGGGACGGCTACGGAAGCCACGTCGGCCTCCAGCAAGCAGGTCCGCGGAACGAAGGTGTAATGCGGCTCGGCCAGGCCGAAGTGGAAATCCGCGGATACCTTGCTTCCGCGGAAAGAGAAACCTATGTCGAGGCGGAAGTCGGCTTCGGGAGGCAGCGGCGCCCATCCGAAGTAGGTCTCCGAACACCGCCAATGCACCCATGCCGGAGCCCAGACCGTCCCCGGGACCCACACCCATCTGTGGCCGGGCAGCCAGACCCACCTGCCGTAGTGGAAGACGGCCCAGCCCCACGGATAATATGATCGCCAGTACCACCCGTAGTCCGTCCATATCCATCGCCCCCTGTGGCAGTAGGGACGCCAGAACGGATCGGCCACAACCACGCTCGGCTGCCATACCCATCCGTAAGCCGGAACCCGCACCCATGTCCCGTACGGCAACAGGCTCTCGTAGAAGAAACTGACGGTGACCTCCTCCGGGACGATTATCTTGACAGTCGCCGCCGTATCGGAGTCGCCGGGGTTCTTCCGCGATGCGGGGGCGGCCTTCGCCGGCTCCGCCGATGTCTGCTCATCAGCCAGCGAAACCCGTTCCGGCGGAGGCACGGGTTCGGCCGGCTCTCCCGCGCCGCCGGCCTTCCTTTCCCCGCCGTCTTCTCCGGCCTCGGCCTCCGCGCCTCGATCCGCCTTCGTCTCCCCATCCCGATCCGCTTTCGCCTCGGCCCGTTTCGCGCGCAACTCGGCGCCCTTGCGGATCATCATCGCTATGATGCTCTGTGGAACTTTCGCCTCGCTCAGCGCCAATATCTCGTCGGCCGACAGGTCGTAGGCGATCTCGGAAGTCTCGACGAAGGCGGCCAGGATCTCTTCGCCCACGCCGCCCTTGGCCAGCTTGATCACGTCGTCCACGCCTTCGGACGGCTCCGCGCCAGCAGCCGACGCGAGAAAGAAAGCGGCCAGCAGTCCGAACGGTACAGCCCGCGAAATCGCCCCGCGCATAGCCCCTAACCTCCGAAAAATCTTTCCCTTAAGTCGCGTGCGATCTTCCGCCGCGCTCCATCCTCGGGTGAGCGCCCCATTGCCGGGGGCCAGCGATGGCCGAAAGCAGTATATACTCCGCGGCTCTTCTTTCATGCATCCAATCCCCTGCAGGATGAGAGACGCCTTGAGCGGGCGGATCATTCAATTATTCAGGAAGCGCCGCGAGCTGCGTCCGAGGAAGCCGCCCGCCGGTTTCCCGCTCAGAATATCCTGTGCCTGTTCGGCCTGGCAGCCAGAGCGACCTCGAACTGGACGGCCTCCGGCTTGCCATCTGCTCCCTTCCTTATCGCGGCGATGCGCACCGTTTCGCCGGGCCGGCGTTTTTGCAGTTGGAATACGAATTCTCCGGCCCTTCGCACAGGCTGCCCGTCAAGCGCTGCGATGATATCCCCCCTGCGCATGCCCGCCTTTTCGGCGGGAGCCCCCCGCACGACGGCTTCGACGTACAGGCCCTTTTCCGAAACGGCCTTGCTTTTCGCAGCCGACTCGCGCCTCAGGCTCGCGATTTCGGCGCCGATCCACGTCCTTACCGGAGACCTGCCGGCCTTCATCTCGTCAAGATGCGCCGCCAGTAAGTCCACAGGCACCGCGAAGTTGGCCTCGCGAAACACCCTGAACGCGGCGCAGTTTACGCCGACGACTCGGCCGCGGGAATCCAGCAGCGGCCCGCCGGAATTGCCGGGGTTCAGCACGGCATCCATCTGCACGAAGTGGTCGTAGGCGCCGAGATCGGCCGAACGGCCGGTGCCCCCTATAATTCCGACGGTTGCGGTAAGATCCGCGCCGAACGGGTGCCCGACGGCCACGGCCGCCTGGCCCGGCCGCAGTCCGGCCGACTCGCCGAGCGGAAGGGGGGCCAGCGGTACCGGAGGGTCTACCTTCAGGACCGCCAGATCATAGTCCCTGTCGAGCGCCGTCAGCCGGGCGTCCAGCTCCGTGTCGTCGTGCAGGATCACGGTTATCCTGGCCGGAACCTCCACGACGTGGGCATTGGTCGCTATGTAGCCGTCCGCGCTCAGTACGAAACCGCTCCCCTGGCACTTGAACGGCCGCGGATGTATTATCTTTCGCCCGAGGTACGCCCACAGCCGCGCGTGATCGGCCAGGAAGGTCCTAAGGGGGAATACCCTTATGGCATCGTTCCAGAGCGCCTCGATCTTTCCGCCCGTGTTTTCCGTGACTACGATCCGCACGACGCCCTTCCGCGCCTTTTCCACAACATCGGCGGCCCAATCGGGATCGGACTTCGCGGGGCTTATGCGGTCCTCCGCCTCCGGCGCGGCGGCCCGGGGCGTGCTCTTTCCCCCCGTCTCGGCCGACGTCCCCGTCGCCGGGTGTCGCGGCGGGACGGAGGGTCCTTCCCTTTCCTCCCCTCCCGCGGCGTACGGTCCGTACCGTCGCGATCCTCCGGTCGTCTCCCGGTCTTCTCCGCCTTCCCCGCCGACCGCCGGGGCGGCCGCTAGCACGGCCGATGCCAGCATGAACAGGCACGCTGCCAGCCACGGCGGCCGGGTACGCGCGGGGCGTGTCCCAGTAATGATCGGCCGCGAAGGCGGCATGCGCTTCGAACGGTATCGCTTCATCGCATTCTATGCCTCGGTTTGCGCCTTTGTCGCGCGCCCGATCCGCGGCCTTATCCGGCGCAAAGGCTTATGTGCCAAGACCATCGCGCCGACCGCCCGGCGCAAGCCCTTGATCCTCAGCCGGACTTTAAGCGCTACGGGCACTTACGATGCCGCCTTCCGTTTCGAGACCGCCGCCTTAACGGCCGAGTAGAGGCGGCTCCAATCCACTGGCTTGGGTATGATGTCGGCGAACAGGCCGGTCGCCGCAAGTTCCGCCACCTGGTGTTCCAGGACGCTGGCGGTACACGCTATGATGGGGATGCATTTCCCTCCACACAAGGCTCCGTCGCCGGACGCGGAGGCGGCGCGCAGCCTCCGCGCGAGTTCTATCCCGCCTCCCCCGGGCATGTTTATGTCGCATATCACTGCGTCCGGAGCTTCCACAAGGGCTTCGGCAAGCTGCGAGCCGTCCGGATATTCCTTTACCTTAGCCCCCCATAGTCGCAGATGCATCGAGATCAGCTTCCTGATGTTCTCGTCGTCGTCGAATACGGCGATCGAGGCCTCCAACGATTCCGGAGGCACGAACTTTTCCTCCGCGCCCGTCCGCTTGTCTTCCTCGGGCGGCTCGATGTAGGGAAGTATCAGCGTGAACGTGCTGCCCTTTCCCGGTTCGCTTTCGGCGTGAAGTTCTCCGCCCATCCTTATAGCCAGGTCCCGCGATATGGCCAGACCCAACCCAGTTCCCTGCGGCCGGCCCTTCTGGACCTCCTCCACCTGCGCGAATGGGCGGAACAGGTCCTTCAGCTTTTCGGGCGGTATCCCGCATCCAGTATCCGATACTCTGAAACGCAGCCTGTTGCCGTCGGGTGCGTCCACGGCGAGCGACACGCTGCCGCCGGCATCCGTGAACTTGACGGCGTTGCCCATAAGGTTGAACAGTATCTCCCGCACGTGGCGTTCGTCCAGCATCGCCCATTCCGGCGCCCGGCCGGCATCGCAGGAGACTTTCACCTTGCGCCTGTCCGCCGCGCCCTTGATGGTGGCCGCGCACACCTCGCTGAATTTGCGCACATGCACGGCCGCCAGCTTCACCGACATCTTGCCAGCCTCGATCTTGGCCAGATCCAGCACGGCATTTACCAGCGACAGCAGATGGTGGGATGCCTCCACGATTGTATGTATCATTCCTTTGCGGTCTTCCGCGTCCAAGTCAGGATAATCGCGCAATATCTCGGCGAAGCCGATTATCGAGGTCAGCGGCGTCCTGAGCTCGTGGCTGACCGATGCCAGGAATCGGCTCTTGGCGCGGCTGGCCTCCTCCGACGCCTTCCGCGCCTCCTCCAGCGCCCTGTTCCGCTCCTCGGCCATGACCCGCAGCTCGGTCATGTCTTCGGCTCTTTTCCTCTCCGCGGCTTCCCGTCTGGATATCCACATCAGTCCGGCCGTGGACAACAGGATCTGCGCCGCCAGCGCGGCGGCCAGGAGCCCAAGCGCGGATGCTCCCGCATCCATAGAGGCGCGCGGGATGCGGCAGATC
>CALKMO010000050.1 GCA_937991785.1 uncultured bacterium
AGCCCGACTATTCCTCGCGCGCATACCGACGGCGGCTGGATCGGATACAGCCCGTCGAACCTGGGCCTCGTGCCGAGGGAGACTTTTGCCGAGCAATCCCCGGCGACCTCGCGCCCCGCATCGTCCCTGCCGTCCCACACGATGTTCTGGCTCAGGTCCCCTTTGACCAGCGGGGGCGGTGGGTTATCGCCGAGGACGCCCGCGGCCAGGTGGCGGACGATCCGCCCGGTCCGGTCCACGATGGCCACGGCCACGTCGGCAGGGGATTCGACCGCGAAGCGTATCGCGTATCCTCCTCCGGGTGCGGCCTCCACTTTCGGTTCCGACGCGAAGCGTGGTTCTCCGGCGGAAAGCGCCCCGGCGAGCGCGGTCAGAGCGACACACCCTGAGACCGGCGCGCGGACTCTGAGCCTCCTGCCCCGCGATAGACGCGCTGAATCCGCGGCCGCCTCCATGCCGGCCAACACCATCGCAATAATGCGCGCCGTCACGATATCTCTGAGCGCATACGAGGCATGGCGTTCCTCCTCTTTAAAATAGACCGGTGCCGGCCGCGGTCCCGGTCTCCCGCGGCCGATCTCGGCCGCGCCGCCGCTCCGTTCCTAATATCGCCTCAAATATCTTACACCGCGGCGGCGGGATTGGAGAAAAAGAAAAGGGCTTCGCGCCGAGGCATTTTTTCGTTTGAGGCTCAACCGATCAAACCTGCGATCTCTTCAAAAATATGGCAGGGGGCGCGGGATCTGAGACTGGCGGCATGCGGGACCTGCGGCAGGCGGCTCCCCATGGGCGAAACCTTCCCGGCGCGGTCCCGCGGTTGCCGCAAGAATTGCGTCGCTGAATATGTGAAGGAACAAGGGATGCCGTGCGGCGGGGAACGGCGGCGGGCGGATGCGCGGGCTCGTTCAGGGCGATATGCCGACAGCCTTCCGGACGTCGGCCATGGTCTCCGCCGCGATGGCCCTGGCTTTCGCGGCGCCTTCCTTAAGCACGGAGAGCACGTATCCCCTGTCGGCCGCCAGTTTTTTCCGCGCCTCCCTGAACTGGGCGAAGGTCGCGTCTATCTTCGCCAGCAGCATATTCTTCGCCTCGCCGTAGCCCATGCCGCCGGCCAGGTACTTCGACCGCAGCTCTTCGATCTCGGCCGGCGAAGCCATCAGCCTGTACAGCGCGAAGACGTTGCACTTGTCCGGGTCTTTCGGGTCCGATACCGCCTTCGAGTCCGTCACTATACCCATGACGGCCTTTTTCAGGGAGCCGCCCTCGGCGAATATCTCGATGGTGTTCCCGTAGGACTTGCTCATCTTCCTCCCGTCGGTGCCAGGCACCCTGGCCGCCGGAGATATCTTCGCCTCCGGCCGCTTCAGGATCGGGCCGTAGACGGCGTTGAAAGACTGCGCTATGTCCTGCGCCACCTCGATGTGCTGCGCCTGATCTTCTCCTACCGGCACGGCGTCCGAACGGTATATCAGGATATCGGCGGCCATCAGAATCGGATATGTGAACAGACCGGCGCTCGCCTTGAGCCCCTTGGACACCTTGTCCTTGTACGCGTGGCAGCGCTCGAGCAGCCCCATGCCGGTCACCGTGGACAGTATCCATGCAAGTTCCGTCACCTCAGGGATATCCGACTGGAGAAAGAGGATGGATTTCTTGGGATCCAGACCGAGCGCCAGGTAGTCTATCGCAACGTCCAGAGTCATTTCGCGCAGCTTATCTCCGTTCTGTACGGACGTCAGCGCGTGCAGGTCCGCGATGAAATACAGCCCCTCGCCCTTGTCTTGCAGTTCCAGGTACTGCTTTATGGCCCCGAAGTAGTTGCCAAGGTGCAGCTTGCCCGAAGGTTGTATGCCCGAAAGGAAACGCATCTTCGATCCGTCCTCCTCGTTCGTTTTCCCGGAATGCCTTAAAGCCAGCCGCAGACTTTGGCCAGGAGCCGCGAGTACTCCACGAAGTTCTTCCAGGATATGTCCGGCGGTACGCCATGGTCGCAGCTTGGTATGTATCCTCCTTCCTTTGCCACCGGTTCGAGCCGGGCGATTTCATTTTCCAGCGCCGGGCCTCCGGCCGCTATTAGCCGCTTATCCACGCCGCCCCAGAACGCCATTTCTTTGCCGAACCTGCGCCTCAAATCCACAATGTCGTTGCCGGCGGCCACCTCGACCGGATTGCAACAGTTTATCCCAGACTCTATCCATATCGGGATCATCTCGTCTATCCTGCCGTCCGAATCCATCCATACGATCCGGCAGCCGCTCCGCCTTGTGTCATCCGCCCACTTCCTGTAAGCCGGCATCAGAAACTTGCGTGCCATGGCCGGCGAGATCATGCTGTGCGCCTTGTAGGCCATGTCCTCGGATATGCCGACTTCGTCCGGCGCTATCAGCTTCAGGACCGGCTCCAGAGTCGCCCGCACGAACTCCGTCCAGAACTCGATCATCTCCTCGACGAACGCCGGGTCCTCGACCATCATAATGCACAGATTTTCCAGCCCCAGCCATTCGCGGAGCTGCCAGAACGGGCCGTTGAATTGAATGGTAAGCGTCCAGTCGCGGTCCTTCGCCTTAGCGCAGCGGTCGGCCAAGTCGGCGGGTAGCCGCCCGGGAGTCTGCGGATCGTAGCGCCTCTTCATCTCCTCCCAATCCCGCCGGTTCTCGACGGGAAACTTGTGCCACTTGCGCGTGACGAAATCCTTCGCGGACCGGATGTACGTGTAATCGTACTCGTCGGATATCTCGGTGATTGCTCCCATCCAGTCCTGGACGATGTAATGGCCGTCCTTATGCTCAAGCACCTTC
>CALKMO010000051.1 GCA_937991785.1 uncultured bacterium
GAAATAAAGGGCAAGAGGGGCGAGAATCTGCGCGCGTTTGCCGAGGCGGCCAGAGCTTCGAGGGACCTTGCGGTGCTCCGTACGGATGTGGACTTGAGGCTGGATCTTGCCGCTGCCCGGCGGCGCCAGCCCGACTCGAAACGGCTGATGGCGATACTCAGCGAGCTTCGCATGCAGAATCTCCTTAAGACCGTTTCGGCGTCCGTACGGGAATCGAGCGCGGAATACTCGGCGGTGACGGAAGAGGCCGAATGGAGGGCTTTCCTCGACGCGCTGCGGAGGCGGCCCAGGTTCGCGCTCGATACAGAGACCGACAGCTTGCGGCCGCGCGATGCCGATATTGTGGGCCTCTCGTTTTCGTGGGAGGCTGGCCGCGCTCATTACATACCGCTGAAAGGGCCGGCGGGGACCAAACTGCTCGATCGGTCCGAGGTCCTGAAAGGGCTGCGCCCGATACTGGAGGATCCGGGCGTCGCAAAAATCGGTCAGAACATAAAGTTCGACATGCTGGTCCTGCGGCGGGCGGAGGTGGAACTAAGGGGCATCGAATTCGATACGATGGTGGCCGGCTACATCCTTAATCCCGGCGCGAAAGGGCATAACATTGACGTCTTGGCGATGGAATATCTGCAGTACAGGAAGTTCCGGACCGAAGAAGTCATCGGGTCCGGCCGGAATCAGATCACTATGGACATCGTTCCGCTCGAAACCGTGGCGAAGTACGCCTGCGAGGACGCGGACATCGCCTGGCGCCTGTACGAAGTTCTTTCGGAGGAGATCGAGAAGGAAGGGCTGGGCAGGCTGTTCCGCGAGGTCGAGATGCCTCTGGTAGAGGTCCTCGCCGATATGGAATGGACCGGCGTGGCGGTGGACGTGGAGGCGCTCAGGAAGATGTCTTCGGAACTGGGCGGCATGATGGCGGAGCTGGAGGAGGAGATATACCGAACCGCCGGGGAGAAGTTCAACGTGAACTCGCCTCAACAACTGAGGGATATTCTTTACGGCAAGCTGGGGCTTGAGCCGCCAAAAAAGACCCGCAAGACCAAGGCTTTGTCAACGGATGCCGAGGCGCTTGAAACGCTCGCCGCCGCCCATCCTCTGCCGAAGCTAGTGCTGGAGTACCGTTCGCTGGCCAAGCTGAAGGGGACATACGTCGACGCGTTGCCTGAAGCCATCCATCCCGCTACGGGCCGCATCCACGCCTCTTTCAACCAGACGCAGACTGCGACCGGCCGGCTGAGCAGCTCGGAGCCCAACATCCAAAACATTCCGGTCAAAAGCGACTTGGGGCGCGGCATCAGGGCGGCTTTCAGGGCTGGCGAGGCCGGATGGAAAATACTTTCGGCGGACTACAGTCAGATCGAGCTTCGGATGCTGGCCCACTACAGCGGCGACGAGGCTCTTCTCAAGGCATTCGCCGACGGCGAGGACATTCACGCCGCCGTAGCGGCCAGGCTCTTCGGCGTCCCGCCTTCCAAGGTGACGCGGCAGCAGCGGGCCAAGGCGAAGGCCGTCAACTTCGGCATCATATACGGCCAGACCGCCTTCGGGCTTGCTAGGGAGCTGAACATAGGCAACTCCGAGGCGCAGGAGATCATAGATGCCTACTTCGCGGGGCATCCGAAGGTGGGCGAGTGTCTAAGGGGAATAGTCGCATCTGCGCTAGACACCGGGCGGGTCGAGACTATCCTAGGTAGGCGGCGTTTCGTCCCCGAACTGAAGAGTACGGACCACGCGACGCGGAAACTTGGCGAACGTCTAGCGGTCAATACCGTATTCCAAGGATCCGCCGCCGATCTCATCAAGAAGGCCATGGTAGAGATCCGCTCCGACTTGAAGGGCCGCCGGAAGGACGGCAAGCCGTGGCGGGCAAGGATGATAATGCAGATACATGACGAACTCGTATTCGAGGTTCCTGTCGAGGAGGTGGAGGAGCTGAAGGCGCTCGCGAAAGATCGTATGGAAAAGGCCATCGAGATGAAGGTCCCGCTCGTTGTGGATATAGGAGTCGGCGACACGTGGCTGGATGCGAAGTGAGCGTCCCCGCGCCGGGTCGGTCTGGGTTGCCGGCGGCGCCTGTCGGCGACGGCGTTCGGACCGTCTTCCTTCCGGCAGTCGCGGGCGGCCTCCTATGCCTGGCTGCGCTCGCCTCGCCTTTCCTCGCCGGTTGCGCTGGCGGAGCCGGAGGGGGCAGGGGAGGTCATGCCGGGGGAAGTTCGGCGGCCGCGTCGGGAGGCCGGCCGGCGGAGGACAGGGATGCCGGGCGCAGGATATCCCGGCAGGCCGACCTGCCGGCCTTTCCCGCGCGAATATCGCCGCCGGGCAAACTTGTCGAGCTGCCGATCGCCAGGGATGCCACCGGCCAGCTGGACGTCGCAGAGGTGCCCGGACCTGATGGGAATGCGCTGCGGATGATAGTCGAGACCGGGGCAAGCGTTTCGGTGTTGAGCGAACGGGCCGCCGCCCGCTTCCGGGCAAGGCACATGGGCGTCGCGCGCATCGCCCTCGGCATTGGCGGGCGTCTCGAGGACCGCTGCGACGTATGGCGCATCGAAAGGGCCGAGATGGGAGGCGTGGAGATCGAGGATTGGACCGTAGTCTCGGGCGCGGCGGACATATTCGCCAGGACCGGGGCCGACGGCCTTATGGGTGCCGACGTCCTGTGCGGTGGCATCGCTTTCGGTTGGGAGCCTGGCGGGAGGCGGTTCTGGATGGCCGGCTCGATAGAAGATATCGAGGCGGCGGCGGGCCCTGCCGCCGCGAAGCTGCCGCTCGTACCCCCGCCCGCAAGGAAAATATTCAGACCTGCGGTGCGGCTTTCGGTGGAGGGTTTCGGGGAAGCGGTATTCATGTTGGATTCAGGGTCCAACAAGTCCCTGCTCGTTTTCCCGGACGAGGCATCTCTGGCGAAGGCGGCCAAGCATGTCGTAGGTAGCCCGGCCGGCACGGCGGAAGCGCATGGCGCCGACGGGAAGACGCGTCTGGTGCCGATACGCAGGATATCAGTGAACATCGGCATCGCTGCTGGCGGGCGCGAGGAGGGGGGCGGGGCGGAGTGGAAGGAGGTCGAGGTCTTCGCCTATGCCGATAGGCGGGGCCATTGCGGGACTGTAAACGTTATCGGTCCCGACGCCGAGGGCAGGGAAATCCCCGTCTACAGGCAGGGAGTCCTTGGCATGCCGTTCCT
>CALKMO010000052.1 GCA_937991785.1 uncultured bacterium
AGTCGGAAGCATACCCGCACCGCAGGATCCGATTCCCCCGAAGGGCCAGGAGTAGGAGAGGTCGCCGGGCGGTCCGGAGCGGAAGCGGCAGCGTCGCTCTCGAGCGCCACAGGCGGTCGCTCTGGATTCGGATCGGGCGAATACCTGGTTCTGGCGCGGAGATTCCGGCCGCGTTCATTTTCCGAGGTGGTGGGACAGAAGGCCGCGATCCTGACGCTCCAGAACGCGATCAGGTCCGGTCGCGTCCATCACGCCTATCTGTTCACCGGCCCGCGCGGCGTAGGAAAGACCTCGCTCGCCCGAATACTCGCCAAGGCTCTGAACTGCGTCGAGGGGCCCGCGCCGGATCCGTGCAACCGGTGCGAAAGATGCCGATCCGTTGACGATGGGTCGGACCTTGACGTTATCGAGATAGACGGAGCTAGCCATAGGCTGGTAGAGGATGCCGAGAAGCTGCGGGAGGAGATCAGGTACGCGCCGAACCGATCGAGGTACAAGATATACATAATAGACGAAGTCCACATGCTCTCCACGCACGCCTTCAACGCCCTCCTGAAGACCTTGGAGGAACCGCCGCCTCATGTGAAGTTCATATTCGCTACCACCGATGTACAAAAACTGCCCGAGACGATAATCAGCCGTTGCCACCGTTTCGATTTCAGGCGGCTTGGGCCTGCGGAGATCGTCGAGAGGCTTAAGCAAATATGCGCCGCGGAGGGGGCGGCTGCGGAAGAAGCGGCGTTGGCGGCGATAGCGAGGTTGAGCCGCGGCGGCATGCGGGACGCGGAGGGACTGCTCGACCAGGCCATCGTGCTGTCCGGCGGTTCTGTGACCGTGGAGGCGGTGCGCCAAGTTACCGGGGCGATAGACGACGGCATCTTGCTTGATATTTGCGAAGCGGCCGCCGGCGGCAACTCTGCTAGAGCTCTGGATCTGGTCTGCGACTGCCTTGAAGCCGGCGCCCAACCTGGGGAGATACTGGATCAGTTGCTGGGCGCGCTGCGAGGGTTGGCCATCCGCGCTTTTTGCGGACCGTCCTCGGTCGCGATGGCCGAATACTCGCACATGCTCGACCGGATTTCAGGTCTTTACGCGAAGGCGTCGCCGGAGAAATGGCTTTTCGCCATCGACGTCCTGGCGGCTGCCCGGCAGGCCATGAGGGATTCGGGCATGGCCCGCCTCGCCCTGGAGACGGCCGTGCTCAAAATCTGCCGGCTTGATGACATAGTTGATATTTCCCGCGCTCTGAACGGCCTTCGGCAAGCCTTTCGCCAGGCTCCCGCCGCAGGACCAGCTTCCGGACTTGCGGCCGTAGGCGCGGCCGTTCCAAGCGGGGCGGGGGGAGGCGGCGAGATTGGTTTCGGGGTGGCGTTTGGAAGAACGGCGGCTGCCGAGGAGGATCCCCGCCGACCCGAAAGTCCGGCCGATGGCAAACCCGCCGTGCGTCCCCCATCGCCTGCAGCGGCTCAGTCCCAGCCAGCCGTGCAAAGCCGTACCGGGAAGTCCGGGCAGGCGGCGGGCGCCACCGGAAGCGCGCACGGCTTATATAAGGGAATATCCGTCAGATCAGGAATGGATCCGGATATCGAAAGGATATGGCCGCGGTTCGTCGAAAGATTCCGCGGCATAGCAAGGATCGCCCTTTCGCACATAACCGGGGCGAGAATATCGGGCGACACGCTCGTACTAAGCTTCAGCAGCCCTCAGTATGCCGCGGCCGTATCGAGCCCCGCCGAGATGGACGCCATGGAAGCGGCGGCTGCGGAACTGCTGGGCAGACCCGTGAGGATATCGGCAGTTCCGTTCGATCGGGCAACTAATAAGGCTGAAGGCACCGTGGAAGCTGATGCGAGGGGGACAGCAGTTAGGATGGAGGTTGGTGCGGAAGCCTCCGCCGTAACGGGCCGTTCGGATAAAACGACAGCCGGAAGCGGCGCGGAGACCGTTTCGGCATCCGCGCCGGGACGCGCAAACGGCGGCGCCACGGGGCCATCTCGGGCGGCCGGCACCCCGGTTCCCGGTGAAAGCGGCGGAACCGCGACGGCCGATCCGACGTGCGATCAGGCGGTCCGCAGAATTCTGGAGAAATTCGGCGCCGAGGTAATGGAGGTCAATATTGTCGGAAAGCGGAAAAAAGCGCCGGAAAAGACGAACGAAACGGACGGCGACGATTGACGCCTGCCCCGCAGATAAACTACGGGCGCCGTTCGGTCAGAAGTCTATGTGCGGGTTTTTCCGCCTAATGCGAAACACCGGGAGTGCTTCCGACGCGGCGATTTCCATCGCAAGGTTGCGGATGAAGATGCCGCGCGCATCCCGGCGCAGCGTCGGGCCTGCGCAAGCTCGCCAGATCCGGCATATCGCGCCAAACGGTCGAATGCGGAGAGGATATGGCTTCGTCTGGACTGCCCGCTCTGGATCGCGCGCTGGAGGCGCTTGCCAAACTCCCAGGCGTGGGGAGGCGGAGCGCCGAGCGTATGGTTTTTCATCTGCTGAAGGCTGATCGGGCCGAGGTGTTCGCATTGGCCGAGGCCATTCGGGACATCAAGGAGAAGATACGCCCCTGCGGGGAATGCGGAAGCCTTGCCGAGGGGGATGTCTGCCCTTTGTGTTCGGATCCGAAACGCGACGACGGTCTGCTTTGCATAGTAGAAACCCCGCGCGACGTTGCGGCGATAGAGAGTAGCGGAGAATATCGGGGACGCTACCATGTGCTCATGGGCAGGCTCTCGCCGCTGGCCGGAGTGGCGGCCGAGGATCTGCGCATCGCGGAGCTTCTCGAACGGACTAAATCGGGTAGGTTCAAGGAAATCATAATCGCCACAAGCCCTACGGTGGAAGGCGAAGCGACGGCGCACCATATCGCCGAACTGTTTAAGGGACGCGGCATCCAGGTAACGCGGATAGCGAAGGGAGTCCCGTCGGGAAGCGAGCTGGAGTTTGCGCAGAAGAGTACCCTGGCCGAAGCGATCAGGGGACGCAAGCCGTTATCGTGATTGTGGTTATGTGCATCCTTAATTAACCTTATTGGTCGGATGCGGCGATAAATCGCCGGCTATGGGTTGCCGACCAAGTCCCATTCCTAAACAAGCGGCCTTATTGAAAAAACCGAGACTCATTGTTTGGCAATGGTATAGCTTTGTTGTATAAAAGATACAAGGCTTTGCCAAGCAAAAAGTTATAACGCGATCTCGCGACAGACGCATTTTCGCTCAAGCCCTTGTTAAGCATAGAATTATAGCGCAAATTATGCGAGAAAGCCAAATAGATCAGAATCGTTCCGGCCGGGCCGAGGCCGTCTCGCAGGTTGCGTCAAATGTTGCGCAACGATACCTCGACAGGGCCTTCGTTTCCGCGGCAGACGCCTAGGCGGCACGCCTCTTCGTACAGTACGGATCGGCGCATCCCCAGGGCTTCGGCAGCCAGCCTGAAATTCCATC
Source organism: uncultured bacterium (assembly GCA_937991785.1). Lineage (GTDB taxonomy): Bacteria > Planctomycetota > SZUA-567 > H5-PLA8 > CALKMO01 > CALKMO01. The sequence continues at coordinate 3,441 of CALKMO010000052.1, forward strand.
CGTGCGCTTCGAGAGCGCGCCGCAACGCCGCACGTCTCGCTTCGCCTTCCCTCGGGGCGCCACCCTGGCTCCGTTCGATTTGGCCGATGCGCGCGCAAGGGGAGCCGACCATCACCTTGCGGGGGCCGGCGTTTCCCGCCGTAGCGGGCGCATGTTCCGGCAATGCGGCGGGAAACGCTCCGCTGCCGCGGAGCTTAAGATCGAGCAGCTCAGCCCTGAGCTCATACATTTCTAAAGCGCGCCATGCCGTGGCCGCCAGGAGATATGGTTCGAACGGTTTTGCCAGGAATGCGAACGCCCCCTCACGCATCGTCTCAGCGGCGATCTTCGCGACTCCCTGTCTGCCGACGAGCACCACCGGGATGTTGCCGGAAACGGACGACACCAACTGCAACAGCTCAATGCCCGGAAGATGAGGGGCGTCCATATCTCCTATCGCCACGGCGACTCTGCCGATCTTCAATGCCTCCATCGCCTGCGCCGGGTAGCCCACTAGGCGGACCTCATATCCTCGGCGCCCGGCGTCCTCCGCTAGAATCTCCGTTAGGAGAGGCTCTTGTAGGCCCAGCAACAGCCACCCTTTTGTCCCTGCCTCGCGACTCACTGTAAGGTACCCTTTCTTCGCGTACATTCAACGATCCTCGGCGCCGGCGAGCCGCCTCGACGGCGGAGCGAAGATGGCTTGCCGCGCGCCTTCCGCCGAGTCTTCGGTATACCTTATGGCGCCTCCATCAGTCCAGACCCGTTTCGGGGAACCTGAGAGAGGCGGTCATAAAGAAGACGTTCGTCGCCGTCGTAGCTGCAGGTGCGAGAGGCGTAACAGGTTGATCCCGGCGCCTGATAGAGCCGGACGGTTTCCGCCGACGGCATCGGTGGCGCGGGAAAGCACCTCATCCTTCCATTTCAAATCTTCATTATACATCATCGCCGCCGTGCCCCCTTCAAAAAGCCCCTTGGCAAACCCTTTCTGAAAAGAGTGCTTTATTGCACAAAAGAATGCAAGGCGTTGCCGAGCAAAAAGTTATAACGCAATCTCGCAGCAAAAACTTTTTTCACTTAAATCCTTGTTGTATATAGAGTTAGAGTTATAGCGCAAATTGTGCAACAAATCCTGAAAAGAGCGCCGGCATCCGGATGCTAAGACTTTACGCACTATGTAGTTACGTTCGTAAGCCTAAAGAGGGACTATCTTGTGGAGCATGTGATTTTGGGTATGGTGGGTTCGCAACGTGGTTTCCCATTGCGCATGGTCATGAACGCAAAGATTTTGGACACCCTTGCTATTGTCTGGGTACTGAATCTGCATGGAGCGGGCGGGAAGGTTGTGGCGGAGATACCGGCTGGCGCGGTTCCGGAGCCAGTTCTGCGCTTGCGCCCATTTTGGGCTTGATTCCCGTAGCCGGCGGAGCAGCCGGGGTAGCGGGAGGCTGCGCGGACGACCTTGAGGCTGGTTCCTCTGCATCTTCCCTCGGGACCGCCGGCATGCCCATCCCAGGCTCGCGCAGACCCGACGGCTTAAGCTCGGGACTCAATATCCATTCGCCTATCTCCGCCTCCTCGCCGATTCCAGCATGACGGTACTTGTAAGACCTCAGATGATCGGCCCTTCGCGCTCGATAAGGAGATCCGGGAAGCAGCCCCGGGGTGAGCTGGTCTTCCAGTTCATAGGCGCCTTCGTCCGCATGTGGGCCCGGCCCCTTGTAGTTTTCCCCGCGCGGCGTGACTATCTGAGCTTCTATGACGATCACCAGATTCGTCCTCTGCATCTCAGTCCCCTTGGACTTGAAAAGGTGGCCTATTATCGGGATGCGGTGCAGCACCGGTATCTTCCGCTCGCGCGTCTCCTGCCTGCTGCGAATGAGGCCGCCGAGTATCACGTAGCCGTTGTCCTCGATCACCACCGAGGTGGTCAGGTTGGTCACATCGAAGGTCGGAAGCTGAACCACCGGCGCGGTCTGCCCAGCCTGAGGGACGATGATGCTGAGGGTCTGGAAGTTCTCTATCCGCTGGTTCTCGCTCAGGCTGTCTATCACGGGGGCGAGGTCGAGGATGATGGTCTTCATGTCCCGCCCGACGCTGGGTCTTACAGTAAGCGAAAACCCGACCGAATCTATTTCGAATATGGGCACGAACGCGGAGACGTTCTGGACCGCGACGCCGTTGCCGGACATCTGCGTCGTGGTCACCTCGCTGAAATCAACCGTGTAGTTGAACTCGCTGGTCACGTTGATGGTTGCGGTCTTGTTGTTTATGGCCAGTATCTGGGGTTCGGACAGGACCTTGGACTGGCGGTCCTGGAGCAGGGCGTTGAGCTGGATCTGGAACTGCGGATCGGTTCTGCGCCCGGTGAGCGTGAACGCCAAACCGGAGGCTATGGCGGTCGGGAAGTCGGCGGCCGTACCGGAGGCGAAGATGTAATCGCGCAGCGGATTGCGCGGCGTCACGTTGGTGGCGCCCTGAGCGTTGTCCGGGTTGCCCGGGAAGGTGTTGCCCGGATAGCGGGCCTGTATCGGCCCGTAGTTGACGCCGAGGGCCGAATCCTTGCCGATCCGCACCTCGATGAAGCGCGCCTTTATCATCACCTGGAGCGGCGGCTGGTCGAAGGCGTCCAGCAGTTCCTCCACCTTCTTGTGCCCTTCCGGCGTGGTCAGTACCACGAGCTGGTTGGTCTTGAAGTCTATTATGTACTCGGTCCCTTCCGGCAGGACCTTTTTATCCTTGTACCAATCTATTATCTTGTGGAGGACCGAAGGGTCGCGCTTGGGGAGTTTCGAGCCGCCGGCACCCCCGCCGCCACCCCCGGCGCCTCCCGAATGCCCGGTCCGCTGCACTCCGGTCTGGAATTCCTCGAAGGCCACAAGGCCCGTATGCAGGGGGTATATGCGCGGTTCCATCAGCGGTTTCTGCGAGGTGGTGATCCAGATCGCGTTATCGGTCACGTCGTACTGGATCCCTTCGTTCGAGCGTACTATGTAATCCAGTACATCCTTCAGCGGTACGTCCGCCACGTGCATGGTTATTTTCTTGTCCGCCAGCGCCTCCTTGTCGGCAATTATATTGACCCCGGTTATCGTGAATATCGTGTTGAAGACCCATTCCAGGTCTGCGTTCATGAAGTCCATGTAGAGCGGTTCCCTGAGCTTGGCTTCCATGCGCTTGCGCTTTTCGCTCATCGGATGGTCGGCCCTCATTGGCAGGCGCAGGCGGTCCACCGGCGCGCGTTTGGGCGGTATCAGCCCGTGCTCGACCACCTCCCGTATCGCGTCGCGGTCGCGCATCTCGGATTCAGCCTCGGTCACCATGTCTTTGCGGTCGGACAGGACCTTCTTCGCCTTGACCATTAGCTGCGCCGCGCCGACATGGACTGGATCCACGGCGAGTATCTCGCGGCAGAGGGCCATGCAGGCCTCGTAGTAGCCCTCGTTGTAGACCGCACGGGCCTGGCGGTACTTGGCGGTCAGCGCCGCCTGCTGCTCGCGCCGTTTCTGCGCCTCGGTCTTCTCCGGAGGCGGAGGCGGTGGCGGAGGCGGGCTTGGCGGCTCCGGGGCTGGAGCCGGGGGCGCGGGTTTTTCTTCGCCTTCTTCGTCCGGCGGTTCCTCGCCTTCCCCGCCCGCTTCCTCATCTCCGCCGCCGTTTTCGCCTCCCTCGCCTCCCGCCGCTCCGTCCTTCCCGCCGTTTCCGTCTCCGGCCGTCGGCTTCCAGGCTCCGCCATTTGCGCCGCCGGCTTTCCCGGCAATCGAGCTTTTGCCTGCCGCCGGTGCGGAGATCGCGCCCCTGCCGTCCGGCCGTCCGGAGGCCAGGCCTCCTTTGCCGGCAGCTTTCGCATAGGCCCGTCCGTCCGCCGCGCCAACGGAAGCCGCTCCGGGGGATGCCGCCCAGCTGCCCGATCCATCGGCGGACGCGCCGACGGAGCCCGCACCGCCGACACCCGATCCCAGGCGCGCTATACCCGTCGGCCGCCCGGCTACCGGCCCGACCCCCTCGCCGCCGAGCCAGTACCTTATCCGACCTTCCGATGCCGATCCCGCCTGCCCGTCGGATCGGTCAGCATCGGACCCGGGGGCCTCGGCCATCCCGGCCGCCCCGATCGCCACCGCCAGGATCGCCGGGAGCCACCCCGATCCTCGAAGCCCGGTCATCGTTTCCTCTCCACGGGCCAAGTCCTTTCCCACGATCATCCTCCCTTTGCCCGCCCTCCCCCTATCCGCGCCGCCCGCGGCGGAACTGCAAGCCGCGGTAACTGGTTCGATCCCGGAAAAACCCTACGGCAATTAACCACCAGCCCCGGCAGCAAGTCACATGTCTTTGTCTCGCAAAGTTCCGGCAGCCCACCCCCAACAAAAGCGCCGTTTGCATAATCGAGAATGGGATGCTAGGCTGCGGAGGACGTATGTCAAGACTAAGAGCCCGTCGTCAAGCCGGTTGCGCTGTCTGCGGACGATAGGGAGATTCCCACGCGAGCGGGGCGGCTTTACCTCAACGCTTCATAGTGAGCGCGGATCTCGAACTCGGCGTTTCCCTCTATTTTTACACCAAAAGTTTTTACAGAGCGCCAAACATTAAACGAGCCCTATCGTCTCGCTTTTTCTTCCGCGTCTCCTCCGAACTGACGCCCCGCAAGCTTACATCGCAACCGGCTCCCCGTCGCCTCGGGACGTCCCAATAGTCGCAAGTCCATCCGTGTAGGCGCGAATCGTGCCGCGCCTCCCCATCGTGTCATGCCGTATCTTCCCCGCCGGAATGTGTGCCAATAGGTTGAGGCGCGAAGTTCCCGACAACCCATATTGTGGCGATTCTGCGGCCATACTCGGCCAGATCGCTACGAATAGAGCCTGCGCGCGTTACGCGGCAAACGGCAGTTGCGTTTCTTCATGGACCGGCTTTGTTGCATAAAAGACATAAGACCTTGCCAAACAAAAAGTTATAACGCAGACTCGGGCGAATGCTTTTCCGCTCAACTCATTGCTTCAAATAGAGTTATGGCGCGAATTACGCAACAAAGCCTCATGGATCTCCTCGCGCGATCCTCTTCGAGCCGGTTGCGCCGTATACCTGGAGGGCAACGTGACGGAGGGAGACGGGCGAGGGACCGGCACGCGCCGGTCCGTGTCCGGCCTCGGGTGTAGGGGCTGGTTCGAAACCCGCCCATCCCCGGGCACAAGTCGCGAAAAACGCAATTTTCAGTACAGGGCTTCTTTCTGAGGATGTGGGGTAAGCCCCCTATCCCCGGCGCAAATCTCCTTCCCATCCGGAGACAACGCAACCGCTTCATTACGGCGGGGCTGGAAATCCGGTCGGGGGGGAACTATGATATTGCGCGTCGCGCATATTTCGCAACATCAGGAGGGGACGGAGGGTAGTTCCAGGAGCATCCAGCTTCGGGCCGATGCGCTTGCTTCGGAAGAGGGGGTACAATGACGCGATCATCCGGGGCCGTGCCGTTTTGGCTGGCCGCCGTGGCGGGCGGAACGTTTTTACTGGCGTATGGCTCGAATCGCGGCTGGACTGGCGGAGGAGGCGGCGCGGATCGGCGCGACCAGGCGGCGATTCCGCGGCAGGCGCCCGACGCGACCGGACACATCGTACCGGCGGTTTGCGTCGGCGGACATGCCTCAGTCGCCGCGCCCACCAGGCGGGAATTCGTCGTGTCGGTATTGACTGGCGGCCGGTGGCGCGAGGCCGGGCGCGTGGCGTGCGAGAAACACTACCGGACCGGATCGGTGGAGCTCCCGGAGATTCCCGACGGGGCGCCGATCAGAATAATGCTGGAAAAGCGGGGCGGCGGAGCGGCGCACGTGGATTCTGTGGACCTCGACGGCGCGGCGCCGGTTGCCGTGGAGGCGCATCCCGAAGGCGGCGCCGAACCGGACCTGGCCGTAAGAAAGCTGTCCGCGCGCGACGACGATGTCCTGGACGCCGCTGGCCGAATCGTGCTGGAATTTCCCCCGCGCGGAACCGGCGGCGGGGCGACCCTCAGGCTTACGGGGCGAATCGAACCGGAGGACACAGGCGAATCCCCATTCGTATTCCCGTGGAGGACCGGCCCGGGCGACAGGGGCGATCCGAGCGCGTCGTACGAGTACGAGATGGGATCCCGCCGGGGGCGCTTCGTCCCGGACGGCAGGCTAGATGGTTCCTCCGACGCAGAGATGGGCGATCCGATCTTCAAGGTCACGACCGATCCTGGCACCGGCCACCCCTCGGCATACACGACCTGCTGGGTGCGCGACGACGGGACCAACCTGTACGTGGCAATGGACGTGGCGATGGACAATACCCGCGACGGCGAGAAGGACTACGCCGCGGTCAGGACGCGGCCAGGGCGCGGCGAGAGGACATTCTACGTCAGGGAGTCGCGCCGCGAATGGGGCGCCGCCGGATTCGTATACACGCACACGGTAAACTACCAGCACAAGGTCTACGAATTCGCCATACCGCTGACGGAGATATTTCCCGAGGGAGTTCCGGCGGCGGGCACGAAACTGCCGCTCGAGTTCCTCGTGTACGGCACCGGGGCGCCCATCGCCGATTACTATGTGCGGCCCGACGGCGACGACGCCAACCCGGGCGATTCGTGGGCGTTCGCGAAAAAGACCATCCAGGCGGCGATAGCGGCCACCACGGCCGGCAACAACACAATTTTCGTGGCGGCCGGCACGTACGTTCCCGGCACCGGCAGGTCCAGCACGTTCCTCCTAATGACGGGCGATTCGCTCGACGGCGTCCATCTCTACGGCGGCTTCCGCGGCGGAGAAAGCGATCTGGATGGACAGGATATTGCCGCAAACCCGACGATCCTGAGCGGCGACATCGGTACGGCCGGCAACTACGCCGATAACTGCTACCATGTCGTGACCATGTACAATTGGGCTATCCTGTCAGGGTTCACCATAACCGGGGGCAATGCCGACGGCACGGGATTCGACTCGTCGGGCGGCGGTGCGATGATCTACGACGCGACTGGCGCGAACATCCACGACTGCATTTTCATCGGCAACAGGGCATCGGTGGCCGGAGGGGCCGCGTATTACCAGGGACCGGTTTCGACTTCTGCCCCCTGCTCCATCAAGAACTGCCGCTTCCTGTCTAACGCTAGTATCGGCTCGGGCGGAGCGATATACTGCACCGAAACCTTGTTCGGCGGTCTGTTCATAACCAACTGCGCGTTAAGCGGGAATACGGGATCCAATGGAGGGGCGATAGCGTTCGCCGACGTAACTTCGCCGGCCGAGATTACCTACTGCTCGTTTCATGGCAACTCGGCATCGGCGTCGGGGGGCGCAATCAGCGTAATGACGGCATCCACGCCGATGATCAGAGGCAGCATATTCTGGGGCAACACGGCTTCGGACGGGCCGCAGATATTCTGCGATGGAGGGACGAACGCCAACATCTCCTATAGCGACTGGCCGACCGGAGGCATAAGCGGCGCGTACACCGACAACGGCGGCAACATAAATGCCGATCCGCTGTTCGCCGATCCGGATGGGGCGGACAACACCATCGGTACGCCCGATGACGACCTGCGCCTCCTGTACGGCAGTCCCTGCATAGATTCCTGCGGCGATCTCGGCGTCTGGAACGACCTGCCCGGCGCGCCTCGCCCGCAGGGATCGGGATACGACATGGGCGCCTACGAGGGGCGCGTGGCGATCATATACGTTGACGCCAAGGCGACGGGGATGAACGACGGGACATCGTGGCTGAGCGCATACACGGATCTACAGTCGGCCCTGGCTGAGGCGCAGAGCGGTACGCAGGTATGGGTCGCCTACGGCACTTACAAGCCGGGGGTCTATCGGAGCGATTCCTTCGTAATCCCTCCGGGCGTTGCCCTGTACGGCGGCTTCACAGGCAATGGGACCGGCGGCTACGAAACTCAGCTCTCCCAACGCGACTGGGTCGAAAACCAGACAGTCCTGAGCGGCGATATAGGCGCGCCGGGCGACAATGCCGACAACAGCTACCACGTAGTGTACGGCGGCGATCTGGCTTTGCTGGACGGGTTTACCGTAAGGGACGGATACGCTGACGATACCGTCTCCCCGGAGAACATGGGCGGGGGGCTGTACCTGTACTACCACCGCCGCATGGGAATCGAAAACTGCGTTTTCATGGACAACGCGGCGATCCAGTATGGAGGGGCGATCGCAGCCCCCTCTGCCAAGATACAAATAGCCAATTGCATCTTCCTGAACAACTCAGCCTTGCCGGCCGGCTACGGCGGGGCCGCTTACGTCGGATATGCCGGAGGGGTTATGGTGAACGATTGCGCCTTCGCCGGCAATTCCGCCCAATACGGCGGCGGTCTGTTCGTCTCTTATGACGCGGACATCGTCAACTGCGTTTTCTACGGGAACTCTTCTGCGAGCGGCGGCGCTGCGGCGATGGCCCCCTCTCTGGCGAGTTTCACAAACTGCACGTTCCACGGCAACTCCGCCTCGTCCTACGGCGGCGGGATATACTCTTACAATGGCGAGACCTTCGTTCGGAACTGCATCTTCTGGGACAATGCGGCTTCGGCCGGGCAGGAGATCGCGGCCGACGGTTCCGGCGTCGCCGTGGACGTCTCCCATTCCGACGTGCACGGCGGCGTATACGGGGGCCGCGTGGCGCAGCTAAACGGCGGCGCCGTGTCCGACGGCGGGAACAATATTGCGGCCGATCCGCTGTTCGCGAACGCGGCGGCACCGGCCGGAGCCGACGGGCGCTATCTGACGGCCGACGACGGCCTGGCGCCCGGGTCGGGCAGCCCGGCCGTGGACGCCGGGACGGCCTCCGGCGCGCCGACGGCCGACTGCCGCGGCATTCCAAGACCTTCCGGGGCCGGCGTAGATATGGGAGCCTACGAGGTTCCGGCCGGTCTGGTCATCGGCCCGAACTCGCTGCCCGGCGCCATGCCGGGGCGCGAGTACTACGCGGCGCTGACCGCGATGGGAGGCACGCCCCCCTACACGTTCTCCGTCTCCTCCGGCAACCTCCCGCCGGGCCTGATCCTCTCCGGAACCGGCGGAACCATATCCGGCTCGACCGCCGTCGCCGACGAGTCCTTCCGGTTCACGGTCACGGCATACGATTCGCTCGGCGCGACCGGCTCCAGGGAATTCACCATCGCCGTCGGACCCTACGACAAGCTGAACCCTCCGGCCTCGCTGGCGGTGCTGCGCTCTCGGTTCCTGCTCGCCTTCAAGGAGCGGGCCGAAGGCGACACGGCGCCGGACGCCTTCTACGTCAGAGGCGTCATAAGTTCAAACCTGCTGCCGACCGTTCCTTCAGACCTGTCCGGAGTGCGGATGTCGGTGTCGCTGGGCGGCGCGGGCTTCCAATTCAGGCTCGACGAAAAGGCCGGATTTTCCGGCGTCGTGGACGGCGCGGACGTCAGGTTCAAACTTAACGTCTTCAACGGCCTGTTCTCGCTGGCCGTGCAGAAGGCCGACCTCGCCTCCGCCATGGAACCGTTCGGCGCGGGTAACGAGACCGTCGAGGAAGGCATCGTGATCCCGTTCGCCTGGAACGTCGAGGGCATCGAGGGTTGCTCCGGTTCCTCGGCGCTGACCTATGACTACGTCGCGGCACATGGCGACAAGGGCGTCGGGACCTTCAAGTTCGGCAGAAACGACACGGAGACCGGTCTGTTCATGGTGACGCGGGCGAGGATCAGGCAGATGGGCCCGGCCTCGCATATGATGACGATCTACGGGATGTTCGACGTGGGCGACGGATTCCAGCCGGCATCGTCGGGAAGCTGGCTCTTCTCGGTGGCCGCAAAGATATTCACGGTGCCGGTCGGCAATGTCCTGGTTGACGGAGACAGGATCGAGATCCGCGATGCCGGCGGCATAAGGCGCGCGACGTTCAACGCTGCGAAGGGCACGTTCAAACTATCGAGCTATCCCGTGCCGGCATCCGACAGCGGGATGCCGCTGAAGGCAAGCGAGCTACTGATAATACGGACGTACTTCGGCGCCGAGCTGGCGCTGCCGTCCGGGACGATGCGCGGCAGGGCGCCGTTCAGGGTCTGGCGGGTGACAAGGTCGAACTACACCTGGGGCAATTAAGCCGGGCTATCCGGGCCGCAGCGGGATGGCGGTCCGCCCCTCGTTACATCCAGCCGACGCATCCGTCCGGCAGGCGGCGCCCGGCGCCGTCCATGCCCTTTCTGCGGCGGCCGCCGGCAGCCTTCTGCTCCCGGCCCGCCCGCGATGAAGCCTTGGGAGGAGGACGTCAAATGGCGGAAAGCAGGCGCAGGGCTCCGGCGTTTTCGGATGCCTTCGCTAAAGAGGCGGAGCGGATATTGGCGCTCGAAATCGCCCACAAGGTCGGCAGGCTCGGCGGGTACGGGCCCGGGGGCGAGGTCGTATATGAGGCGCACCCCGTCGGTTGCCCCTCGACGCTGGTCTCGGTCGCCGCGGGCGGGCGCGCCACCTTCATGTCGAACGGTTCGGTTTCATTCGAAGTGGAACCGGCTGAAGCAGGGATGGCGGTCAGCGTTCTGGACGGCAGCTTCGACCCCGCCGGGAAGCGTGAGACGGGCGCCCCATCATCAAACATTTGGCTGGAACTTAAGACCGCATCGGGGCGCCGGATAGCATCCCTGATGAATCCCCGGGTGAACGTTTCCTGCGAACCGAATTGGATAAGGATAGTAAAAGTCGGCGAGCCGGACCGCGCCATGTGGTACTGCGCCGGATTCTCGCTGCCGCGCGGGCCCGTCTTCGAGACCGCAGTCAGATTGTCGCTGCGCTCGACCGAGAAGGGGCCTGCTCTTCTGCGCGAGGCGATGGTCCGCAACGTCGGCAGGATGCCTCTTCGGGGCCGCCTCTGGACGTATTTCAACCTGCACGGCACCCAGCGGTTCGTCTACAACAAGGATCTTTGGTACGACGCCGGCATGCCGGTCGGAAAGGGCTGGATAGTCGTCGCCGCCACGGTCCCATACAGCGACATCGTCCAGATAAAGGCCGTCTCCAGCGCCGCGTCCGGAGGGCTTGTTCATCTCGACGATACATGCGACTACTCGGCATTCGTCGGCGATTCGGCATCTTCCGCCGCCATGCCCCACGCCGTCCTGCTCGGAAAATTCCTCCCAGGCGCTGGGCGCAGGTTGAACAGGTTCTCCATTCCGACAGTGGCTGCCGGCCTCTTCGCCGTGGACATCGCTCCCGGCGCCTCGGCCTCGCTCTCCCAGTCGCTCCTGTACGTGACCGACGCGGAGGCGATCGGGGCGTTCCGCGAGGCGTCGGCCTGCGATTCGCCGGACTACCGCGATGTCGAGAAACGCTTCCGCTCGGCGGCTTCGGCGCTGGTCCGCCGTCTGCCGGGCGCGGCGAAGGCGGCCGCGGAGGCGCGGAAGGCGGCCGCGGGAACAGAGCCGCCGGCGTTCTCCGTATCGTTCCCGCGGGAACCGCTGGTCTCCGAGTACGCAAAATCCGTCTGGGTCGGAGTGGCCGAGCTTTACGAGCACTGCCGGGCCCACGGGGCGAAGCTGGCGCAGGGCATCGAGATCGGCACGCGCGACCGCGCCCAGGACATGTGGCCGAAGATGAAGGAGGACCCCGGCAGGGTCAGGGCCGAC
>CALKMO010000053.1 GCA_937991785.1 uncultured bacterium
GCACCGATTCGAGAAGCCGGCGGATGGTTTTGATCGAGGGGGTATCTTCGAGGTTTTCCCATGCGAACAGCGATGGCTGGATCTGGCGCGTCCTCATTCGGATTCTCCTTTTCCTTCCCGCCGGATCGCTTCTTTCTCCGCGTCTCGCGGTCGCCCCGCCGGTTTTTTCCCTTTTCTATTTTCCCTTCCTTCTTCCGGCTGACTTCTTCCTTCCGGCCGTTGCGTTTGCGACGGTCCTTTTAGTCATATGCCGCGGCAGATATCCACTAACGCCCACAAAAACCGGGTGGAAAATCGAGAAAAACGGCGTTCCTGCGTGAGGCGCTCACTATGAAGCTTTGGGGTAAAGCCACCCCGCCCACGCAGAAATTCCTCTCTCGTCCGCGAACACGCAACCGGCTCCCCGCGCGAGAGCGCCGCTTGACGCGAGCGCTGGCCGCCCCGATAATTCTTCCGTAAGCCTCGGGCTTCGGCGCCGAATCGTACTTCGGCCGGGGATCGGATCCCTGGATGCTCGCGCCAGGATCGGAGTCGCGCATTAATGGCGGAAAATTTCAAGGGCCTTCTGAAGGCGGACATCGCTTCGATCCCCTTGATCCTTGAGGACGTCAGGGCCGACCTTCTCCATCGCCGGCGCGATCTGATGGCGATCCTGCGCGAAAACTCCGGCGCGCGCCTCCTGTTGACCGGTTGTGGAAGCTCATATTCTGTAGCGCTGTACGGCCAGTTCCTGCTCCGCCGCTACACTCCGCTACACGCCACGGCCGTCCAATGCACGGATTTGCTGTGCCACCGCGACCTTTATCTGCGTGAGGACATGCCGCTGTGCATCGTATACATATCGAGGTCCGGAACGACCACCGAAACCGTATTGGCCTGCGAAAGGTTTCTGGAAAGTGGCGGGATCAAGTTCTACTCCGTGACGTGTTCTCCGGCTTCACCGTTGGCCAAGCTGGCATCACCGATATTTTCCCTCGCCAAAGCTTCCGACCAAGCCATGCCCATGACGCGATCCTTGGAGGCTTTTTGCTACCTCTTCGCGTGGCTGGCCGCTTCGTACGCTTCTGAAGCTGGGATGTCAGACGCGCTTGACGCCATGCCTGAGCGGATGGGCAGATGTCTCGAGGAACACGACCGGACCTGCCGCGAGATCGCTGGGGAGGCTGGGATAGCGCGGTACGCGATCCTGGGCGGCGGTCCCCTTTCGGCAATGGCGCGCGAGGGCGCCCTGAAGTTCAGCCAGTTCTGTTCGCTGCCTGCGATGGCCTTGCAGCCCATGGAATACATCCATGGGTTCGTGTCGGCCGCCGGCGGCGATCAGATGGCTATTCTGCTGGCCTCCGAAGGGGGGGCGAGGTTTGAAGAATACGTCCTGCACCGTCTGAGCGAAATAGGGGAACCGACGACAGTTATCTCGGCGACAGCCGCGGCCCTGGCTCCCGGCTTCAGATGCCTGGACCTATCCCCTTACGCGGGCGGCAATGACTTCGTAAGCGGGCTGTATTATGCGCCCATGCTGTGGCTGATCGCCGCCTATAAGGCGGAACTTTTGGGGTTGGACCCCGACGCTCCGAGGCACGGTGCGCGCGCCGTGCATATTCCACCCAGATCCTGACGCCGCGCGGAACCCTCGCGGGAAGAAGACCGGGCTCTCATGGCCGGAGCGCAGGTGCGGCGCGAGATTCGGCCAGAGATGTCCGCCGGCCCCGCGCCGGACGCAGGGGCCACGAGATGGAGGCCGAGCCAAGGCTAGGGCGGATCGGGAGGCGCGCCGACTCGGCGTAAGCGGCCTATCAAGAAACGGCGCGGCCCGAGCACGCAGCTCTGAAGGCCGCGGGACGGGAATACGAGGATCTGCTTGGATTGCTTTCCGAAACGGATCGCGGTAAAAGTTTGCGCGCTGGGTGCGGAATGCGTATCTTATCGAGATTCGCCGCCGCGTTACTGCTTGCAGCCTGCGGCTGCGCGATCGCCGGCCGGGGAGGAGAAGGATGGCCGCCGCCCGAAGAGGAGCGGCGGTTTGCATCCCCGCGCGGGAGCATGATATTCCATGTCCCGGGCTGCGTGTGGTTGCGCGACCGGCGGCCGGCAGACCTGATCTGGTTCCGGACAGCCGGGGAGGCGCGGGCGGCGGGCAGGATTCCCTGCGAGTTCTGCGGGCCCGCCGACCCCGAATAGGCAGACTTCCGCACCGGGCGCGGCCGCGCGGCGAGTAAGGCGGAACTGTACCGAGCTGAACCAAGCATCGGTCGGCACGGCTCCGGCAAATGGGCAGCCGGCCGTCCGGATCGGCCGGATGATGGAGGGTACGGCTATGGGATGCGGCATCGGCGGAAGGAAATCCGGTTACGCGGGCGCCGCTTTCCCGGTCGTCGTCTGCACGGCATGTCTGTGCCCAGCCTTCCATCTCCGGCTCTGCGCTGCGGGAGAATCCTCCGCGTGGGCGGTTAAGGTCAACGGGGTCGCGCTTCCGAAGGCTGTGCTGGACCGCAGGCTGCCTCTTGCGCTTGCACAGCTCAAATCCCTCGATCCGTCTTTCGACCCAGAGCGGGATAAGGAGCGGACGGAGGAGACGAGGAAGGGCTTGATCGAGGAGATGATAAAGGTCGAGCTTTTGAAGCAATACGTCCGCGAAAAGGGCCTCGCCGCTCCCCCGAAGGCCATGGAGAACTTCATGAAGGCAGCCGACGCCGATGCCGTGGATCGCCGAGGCAAAACGCTCGAAAAGTTCCTGAAGGACAATGGGGAAAGCATTGAGGATTTCCGCGAGTTCCACGCCGCCCGTCTCGCCCTTGAAAACGAGATAAGAAACGGCGTGACGAGGGAGGAGGCCGCCGGATTCTACGAGGAGCGAAGGGATTACCTGCCGCTCAGGCGGGCCGCGCACATCCTTGTGGGGTTCAAGGAGTCGAAGCGGCCGACTGGAGGCAAGGATCGCACGAGGGAGGAGGCGAAAAGGCGCGCGGAAGCGCTGGTGGAGAGATTGAAAGCCGGAGCGGATTTCGCCGAGCTTGCCAAGGCGGAGTCGGATTGCCCCAGCAGGGAGAACGGCGGCGATCTGGGGTTCTTCCCGCGCAAGGGCCACGGCTCGATGGCGCCCGAGCTGAGCATCGCGACCTATATGCTCGCCGCGCCCGGAGACATAACGGGCGCCATAGAGAGCGACTTCGGATTCCACATAATCAAGCTTATGGAGGTGCGCTCCTTCGAGCAGGTCGAGCCTATCGTGCGCGACATGATCGTGTACGAAAAGGTCCAACAGAAGATCGAGGGGCTTCGGAGGTCGGCGAAGGTAGAATGGCCGCAGGAAGAGCGGCGGCCGTAACCGCACTGCGCATCCATCCCGTCCGCAACCGTCGCCCGATCGGGAGCAGGCGTCCTTCGAACGCCGCGAAGGGAGCCGCGGCGGCCGGAGACCTTGGCGGGCATGGGGCCGCGCATGCGGGCGCGGCGAAAAGCGGATCGGCGGCATAGCGGCGCCGGCCGCGAAAGGCCGCCATAAGGGGAGGAGAACGGTGGCGAAGAGAAAGATATCACGCAGGGTTGAAGGGTTCACCGAGTCGGTCATAAGGGAGATGACGAGGCTTTGCGAGGAACACGGCGGCATAAATCTGGCGCAGGGTTTCCCCGACTTTCCGACTCCGGAGCTCCTCCGCGAGGCGGCCAAGGCCGCCATAGACGCCGGGCACAACCAGTACTCGATAACATGGGGCGCCAAATCCTTCCGCGGCGCGTTGGTCGCGAAGGTAAAGCGTTGGACCGGCATAGAGCTCGATCCAGAGCGCGAGGTAACCGTATGCTGCGGGGCGACCGAGGCGATGATATCGGCTCTGATGGCCGTCATCGAGCCGGGCGACGAGGTCATCGTGTTCGAACCTTTCTACGAGAACTACGGGCCGGACGCCATACTGTCCGGCGCAAAACCCGTATTCGTCACCCTGCGCCCGCCGGATTGGTCATTCGACCGCGGCGAGCTGGAGCGGGCATTCTCGAACAAAACCAAGGCGATAGTCATCAACACGCCGCATAATCCCACGGGCAAGGTTTTCTCGCGGAAGGAATTGGCGTTCATTGCGGAGCTGTGCATCAGATTCGACGCTATGGCCGTAACGGACGAAATATACGAGCACATCGTCTATGACGGTCTGGAGCACGTACCGATATGGACGCTGCCCGGTATGCGCGAGCGCACCATAACGGTAAGCGGAATGTCGAAGACCTACGCCGTGACCGGCTGGCGGATCGGGTGGTGCCTGGCGCCTCCGGAAATATCGGGAGCGATACGCAAGGTCCACGACTTCCTGACCGTGGGCGCTCCGGCGCCGCTCCAAGAAGCCTCGGTTACGGCGCTCGGCTTCCCAGACGAGTACTACCAGGCCCTGAAGCGGGATTACTCGGAACGGCGGGAGATCATGCTGGGCATACTGCGCGAGACAGGCTTCGAGGCTTACGTTCCCCAGGGAGCGTACTACGTTATGACCGAGATAAAACCGTTCCTCGATGCTATGGGGGTCGGAGACTGCGATGCTTTCTGCCGCAAGCTAGTGGCCGAGTTCGGCGTAGCGCTGGTGCCTGGGACCAGCTTCTACAGGAAGGGATCCGGGCTTGGCCGCACGCAGGCCAGGTTTTGTTTCGCCAAGAAGCGCGAGACTCTGGAGGAGTGCGGGAGGCGCCTGAGGCGACTGTCCGATATGGCGCGCGCATCGGCCGGCAGAACGAACCAGTAAGCAGGCTGGTGCGGACTGGGTCGCCGCGGGGTATATAATAGGGTGCGGGCTACTGCGGTTTTTCCTCGGAAGGAAGAGCGGCGGCAACATATGGTGTCACCGCCCCGCGCGCTGGAATTTTTTGGAGGGGAAACGGTGCGTCGAACGGTCGGAATCCTTCAAGTCGCGGCTGTTTCTTCTGGGGTGCTATGCGCGACGACGGCCGGCGCATCGGCCCAGGATTGGCACCAGTGGCGGGGGCCGGCGCGGCTCGGCGTGGCCGAAGGTTCACCGCCGATCCTCGCTCCCTGGCCGGATAAGGGGCCGAAGAAGGCGTGGGAGGCCGCCGGGATACCCGCCCATCAGAACGGGGCCTTCGGCAGCGTATCGGTCGTCGGCGACAGAGCCTATCTCTTCGTCAACTGGAAGCGCCAGGAACCGGTGCAGACGAGGAAGCTGCAGGACTCCAGGCTCAGAAACCTCGGCTGGGCGCCGGAGAAAGCCGCCGTGCCGGAGGATCTGCTGAAGGCGGTCGAGGAGGCCCGCCTGTCTCCGGATAGGGAGAAGTTGAAGAGGAACGAGGTGCAGGCGTGGGCGAGCAAGTGGCTGGAAGACAGGAAGCTCGACGACGAACAGAAAAAGAAGTTCGGCGGGTTCCTGGCCAGAAGGCTGGCCGCCGGCAAGGACGCCCTCCCATTCGACGTATTGGACAAGCTGGCGGCTATCAGGGACAAGGAATTCCCCGACCAGGCCGCGATGGACAAGTGGTTCGAGGAGAATGGGATAACCGGGGATTCGAAGGAACGCATCCAGCGCGAAATACCATCCAAGAAGGAAGTCGCGAGCGACACTATCCTGTGCTTGAACGCATCCACCGGCGAGGAGGTTTGGAGGAAGGAATACCCGGGCGTCGCCACCCAGTGGGGCTCTTCAAGCACTCCTTTCGTTGCCGGCAACCGCGTCTATGTCGCGGGGCACTCGACGGTTTACTGCCTCGGCGCGGAGAAGGGCGAAGAGATATGGAAGGCGCCGACTCCGGGGAGGGAAGTGTCCTCCTCGCCGATCGTCATTGACGGCGTCGTCGTGATACTCGCCGGCAGGCTGCTGGGCCTCAGCGCGGCCGATGGGAAGATGCTCTGGGAGCAGAAGGCCGTCACCGGCAACAACCCGTCCCCGTCGGCGTGGACGCGCGACGGAAAGACGTACGCAATATGCAACTCCGGAGGGGGAATATTCTGCGTTGATCCGAAAAGCGGCGATGTGGTATGGAAGGCCGCCGGCGGAGGCAGCGGCACGGTGGCGATATCCGGAGACATCGCCGTGCTGTTGGCCGAAAGGCAGGAGATCGGCCTGGTGGCTTACAAGCTCGCACCCGACAAGGCCGAAAAACTCTGGAACCACCCCTTTCGCGACCGGGGCTCCACGCCGGTCGTCCACGAAGGGTACGTCTATGGAATAACCGGGCAGGGGGGGAAGGCATACTGCGTCAGGCTGGAGGACGGCAAGCTGATGTGGGGACAGGGCGTCGGCGCCACCGAGATATCCTCGCCGATCCTGGTTGACGGAAAGGTTCTTGTCGTGCTCGGCGACGGAAACGTCCTTATGTTCAAGGCTTCTCCGGAGAAGTTCGAGCAGATGGGTAAGGCCCGGCTCGGCATAGTAGTCTGCTCGACCCCCTCGGCGGCCGACGGCAAACTGCTTTGCAGGGCGCAGAACGCGGTCGTCTGCTACGATCTGACGAAACCGGCCGAGTGAATCGGCGCGCGGCTCGACGATGCGGAATCCGCATCCGGCCGAACCCTCGACCGTGTCTGGTACAGGCTTCGGGCGCCCAGGGGCCGATTGCCTCCGGAGGGGTCGGTTCGAGTCCGGACATCCGGGCACGGGGCCGACGGCGATGTCCGTCCGCCGCCGGCCGCCGCATACGGACTTCCTCTTCGCCCGGCCTTAAGGGAGAAAACAGCCATGTTGACGTTCGGTTCGCACGTGGACGGCTACTACGATGTGGAGGATCAACTGATCCACGACATCCGCCGGCGGGCGGAGGCGGCCTTCGGGGAGCGCGAACAGGTGGCGTCGGCGACGGGGCAGTGTGGGCATACTTGGCGGCGGCGCTCGAGGACGGGTTGGTCGAGGTGGCGCTGGAGGATTTCGCCCCATCTTGGGGGATGCTGGTTTCCGAGCCGCTGTACCTGAGGCGCGTGCTTTCGTTCCGGTCGGCGGCCTTCGGAGTCCTGCCGGCGTTCGACCTGCCGGAGCTGGCCGCATGCATCGCGCCCAGGCCCATCACGGTCGTAAGACCGCTTGACGCAAAGGGGTGCGTAATGGACGAGCGGAAGTTTCACCAGATCTTCACTAAACGCGCCGTATCGCGAGGTCGCGTCGGGAAGGACTGGATGTCAAAGGTATCGTACGAATGATCCGCTTTGTGTACGATCGTATGTGAGGCGAGAATTTGTATCGGGGGCCGAGGGCGAAGGGTACGGGGGTCGTTGGAGGATCTGGCAATGTTCCGGCGCGGTTCGCTTACTGCCGTGGAGCGTTCGGGCCTGCGTGCGGCAGTTGTTGCCTTTCTGATACCGGCTGCGTTTGCGGCTTCGTGCCGCGGATCATGGGGGCAGGATGCCGTCCAGCCCGAGCCTGGAGGCGAAAAACCGGCTGCGGAACCGGTCTCCCGCTACGACTGGCGGCGGCGCCCGATCGCCGATATTCTGCCTGGCGATGCCGCATTCGCGATGGCTATCGGCAAATGGTCGGACATCGCCAAGGCGTTATCCGAAACGCCGCCGGCCAGGATATGGGCCGAACCGGAAATCCGAGCTTTCATCGGCGAACCGCTGGCCGGATTCAGGGAAATGCTCGAACATATGGCGCCGTCGGAGATTTGGCCGATAGCCGAGCTGCGCGCCATGTTTCAGGGACCTGTGGCCGTCGCGATGGGATCCTGCGGCGGGACGAGCCGCGCGCCGCTGGCAGCCGTCGCAGCTTTGAACGCCGACCCCGGCATAAAATACCTGGCCAAGATGGCGGTCAAATGGAGCGGCACGACTGCCATAGTAAACGAAACCTACGAGGATGCGGAGATATTCAGGACCGAGAAGTCGGAGGGTCCTTGCTTGAGTTTCCACGGGGGATGGCTGGTTGTATCGGACGATCCCGCCTTCCTGAAGCGCATTCTGGACGGCATTGACGGACGGCTGAAGGTCCCCCTGTCGAAATCCGATCTGTATTCGAAGGCCGGGCTTTCGGGCGGCGAGCACTTCTTCGCGATGCTCGACTCTGGGAACCTGCCGAATCGGCGGGAGCCGGCCGCAGCCGATTCGGACCGGCCCGACGCCGCGGGACGTACGGAAGGGCCCGTATCGCAGGCAGCGATTGCCGCCGCTTCCGTCCTGCCTTCGACGGCCTCCGCGATGACGCGGTTCAGGGCGGCCGTCGAATGGCTCGGCGGCGGAACGGCCGCGTGGGTCTGCGGCATCGAGATGCGGGGCGGAGCATTCGAGACCAGGTTGAGGATCGAAAGGCGAAAAGGAGGCGGATGCTTCGCGTCGGCTCTTTCGGAGGAAGGTGTGCCGCTGGATGCCTTCAAGGTCTGCCCACCGGACGCTCCGATCGCCATCGCCGCCAGGTTCAGACCGGAAGGGGTACCCCACTTCGCGATTAGCGCGGCGCGTTCGGCTCTGGGCGAGGACGCGGCTAAAGATTTCGACGCCCGGATGGCCGACATCGAGGCGTCGAACGGGTCGGCCCTCCGCAAGGGTCTGATGGAAAATCTCGAAGGCAACCTCGTAATAACCAGCTTCGCAAGGCAGGCGGCGGAAGATCCGGCCGCGGTGTGGACGGCTTTCGTGTTGATTCTGGATGTAAAGGATCCGGCGGCCGCCGATAACGCAATTCCCCCTCTGATGAAATACTTCTCGGAGAAAGGGGTCTTTCGGATCCTGAAGGGTGTGCCGGTCAGCCGGACCGATTTCGAAGGCGTAGCGATCCATTATCTTCCGGTCTCGCTCGCCTTTTCTCCGTCCGCCGCAGTAGTCGGTTCGAAGCTTGTCCTCGGCACGAACCTATTCAACCTGAAGAGAGTCGTGCGCCACATGAAAGCCGGAGGCCGGTCGCTGGCAGATTCGGAGCTTTTCCGTTCAGCCGCCGCCGGCGCCGGCGATGGCGGGGCGTCAGTCTTGGGTTATTTCGATGCGGGTTGGGCGTTTCATGAAATGTACGGAGGGATGCTGCGCCTGCTCAGGTTGGCCGAACTTGTCGCTGGCTTGCCCGGCGATTGGGGCGCCCGCTTGGCCGGCATGCCGGCTCCAGAAAGCGTCTCGCGCCATTTGTTCCCCAGCCTGACGAAGGTACGCGCTGAGGGACGCTCCGTCACCGTGATGCATCGCGGCCCTTTGCCGTCGGCTTTCCTGGCTGCGATGGCCGTCTGCGCGATAACCGGTCCCGCGCGATCCTCGACCCCCGCCGCCGGGAAGGCATCGCCGCCGCCCGTGCATGGCCCCTAGGACCGGCTGCTTCCGCCCGGCGAAGGCGCGCGGCCCGGTCCGGCGATATATCGCCTTCGGAAACTACTCTTTTACAGGGTCTAGACGGGAAGCGGTTTGGGATTGCAACCGATTGCGACAGACCTTCTACGGAATTGAACAATTCCGCCGAGCGTTAATCCTCCGGTCGTTCGTCCCCTCCTGACATTTTGACCAGCTTCGGGTCGAACCGCGCCAGCGTTTCCACCAGATCGCGCTGTGCCGCCATAACCTCCTCTATATCCTTGTAGGCCATGGGAACTTCATCCAGCCCGGCGGAGAGCAGCGTCACACCCCTTTCCTTCAGCAAGGTCTCCAGGTCCGACCATTTGAACCTGCGCTTGGCTTCCTGACGGCTCATCTTCCTGCCGGCACCGTGCGAGGCCGAATCCAGCGAGGACGGTTCGCCCTTTCCCCTGACGACGAACGCCGGGCTGGCCATTGAGCCGGGGATTATCCCGAGCGCGCCAGCGGCCGCCGGCGTTGCTCCCTTGCGGTGTACGATTACATCCCGGCCGAAGTGGGTTTCCTTCCAGGCGAAGTTGTGGTGATTTTCCAGATCGAGTATGACTCGCGCTCCAAGGTTCCCCGCTACGTGCTTGTGTATCAGCTCGTGGTTCGCTGCCGCGTACCTGCCCATCAACTGCATGGCGGCCCAATACTCCTGTCCGGCTTCGGAATCGAGGTCAAGCCACGCAAGGTGTCGCAGATCCTTCGGCAGATTGCGGCGGATGTCCATCGCGAGGCGGCTGTAGTAGTTCGCCACTTCGGATCCAGTCCCGCGACTTCCGCTGTGGCTCAAGAGCGCCAGGTACTTGCCTGGCGGAATTCCAAGCCCTTCCTTTCCGACGGTCAGGACGCCGAACTCGACGAAGTGGTTGCCGCTTCCGCTTGTACCGAGCTGATCCCAAGCCTTGGACTTGAGCCTGGAGGTCACAGGCGATACGGACCAGTCTTCGTCCATGACCGGGTGTTCGCGCCGCTTCTCGAAGGCGGCGCCTACGCCGAACCGCGTTTCCTCTTCGATGGCCTCCCTTAATCTGTCGGCCCTGTTTTCGAGGGCGTCAACGGGCATGTCCATGGCGGTCATCTTCATGCGGCAGGCGATGTCCACGCCGACGGCGTAAGGTATGACCGCGTTCCTGACGGCCAGGACGCCGCCGATCGGAAGCCCGTAGCCGACGTGGGCGTCCGGCATCAGGGCCCCGGCCACGGCGACCGGCAGCCTGCAGGCGGCCTCCATCTGGCGGACGGCCTGCGGGTCGGCATCGTCGCCCCATCTGCAATAAGGCGCCGGTTCTTTCCGAAGCTCCTGCTCAAGTTCCGCGTCATTCTTCTTTGAACACAACAAAGCCCTGGCTAGTTCCCCGAAATATGGATTTTCCATGTAAGAATCCGGATTTGCCGCTACGTCAGCCATGGCGACCCGGATATCCTTGTGACTCATGCCGGACTTGGATGCCTTCGATATCGCCCCCATCGCCTCCCTCTTGAGGCGGCGGGGGATGCCTAGGTCTTCAAGTTCGCGTGGTTTCACTTTTGCCATTTC
This sequence comes from uncultured bacterium, assembly GCA_937991785.1. Classification (GTDB taxonomy): domain Bacteria; phylum Planctomycetota; class SZUA-567; order H5-PLA8; family CALKMO01; genus CALKMO01. The sequence continues at coordinate 10,779 of CALKMO010000053.1, forward strand.
CTTCCTGCCCGGCGGTCGCCCCATGCCGCCCGCGAAGATATTATGGCATTCGTCGGACCGGATGCCAGTCTACGACCGGCCGCGGCACGATTTCCCGCGCCCGGTAAATCGCAATGAGGTGCGGTGGTGCATGGCCGCAGATGCGCAGATGGCTCGGCGCCGCGGGTAATCGTCTTTTCTTTCCGCTTAAAGGATATCGCCTTCGTCGCGCCTCGGGCAAAAGCTCTCCGGCAAGCCCTTTCGGGAAAAACCGAACCGGCATCCAAACCATAAACGTTGTGCAGCTACGGCCATGCACCCTGAGGTGCGAGCGGCACTTGCCAAACCGAGACGCGCTTGTAGGATAATTTACATTTGCTGGTGAAGCGGCCTCTTTCTCGCCATGGCCGACTGGGTTCTCCCAAAGGAGGGAGAGGATGTCCTTCCAGATGTGAGGTTGAAGGGGGGCGTAATCGAACAGGGCCGCGGCGGTCTTTCACGAAGTTCGACAACTTGCAGCAACAGGGCTTAAGGCCGGGAACGTTCATGCTCGAAATAGAGATCGCGCATCATGTTTCGGGGTGGGGACCGGACGGCTTGGTTGCCGCTTTGGCCGACATAGCATCTGTCGGATTCAAAGGCATAGAGACCGGCAGCGACGTGGTAACGAAGTTCGAAGACCGGACGGCAGTGTTCAACGAAATGCTGGCTCAGCACGAAATCTCGTTCGTCGGGGTGTCCGCGGATCTCGGCCAGCTTATAGGCGCCGACATGGACGAGGAAGTCGAGCGCGCCGTGAACTATGCCAGGTTCCTGAAAGCCACCGGCGGCAAGGTCCTGACGTTGCGCGCGCCGGAAGGTCCCGCATCGCCGGTCACCGACGGGCTGCTTCCCCGATTGCTGGAGGCCATCAACGAAATCGGCAGGCGTGCGCTAGACCTAGGGGTGATAGCTTGCCTTCACCCCGACTTGGGGTCCCTGTGCGAAACGGCCAAGGATGTCGTTCGCTTCATGGAGGGTACTGATCCCAAGTCTCTGTTCCTCTGCCCCGATATCGGTCACCTCGCGGCAACCTCGATATCGCCCGAAAGGTTCGTCGAGACGCACGCCTCGCGCATACGTCACATGCATTGGAAAGACTACCGCCCGCGGAAAAAACCGCGGAAGGTTGCCGGGGGAAGCGGAGCCGGGAAGGGTCAAAAAACCGACTCGGACCGGCGCAGGCAGTTCTTCGTTGAACCAGGAAAGGGAACCGTTAATTTTCGCGAGCTTGTCCGGGCGCTGAACAAGATAGGCTATAAGGGTTGGATAACGATCGAGATAGAACGGCCGGCCAAATCTCCGAAGGAATCGGCAGCGGCTGGCTTCGCCTACGCAGAGAAGGCGCTGGGGCTTCTGATCTGACCGAGCCGATACCAAGCCGAATTATTTCTGGCCGGTCCCTTCCTCCGCGGTTGCAGATTCTTCTTCTTGCACCTCTTCGGGATCTATTCCACCCTCTGGACCGGCGTCTAGCTCGGCCTCCACTTCAGGGGGCATTATGCGCGAAGCCCCCATGATCGCCTGCCAGCGAACCAGCTCTTCCTTGTACGCCTTCACTATGGCCTGCTGTATCGCCTGGCGACACCGGCTGTTTATGGGATGGGCTATGTCCATGTGCAATCTGACCCTGCCGCGCTCGTCTAGCGGCGCGCGGAAGGGCGGGAGGCGATTGCCGCATTCGTTGCAGTAATTCGACCTCATGTGATTCTTGCAGCCACAGCGCGGACACCGGCTCGTCATCTTTCGGCTCGGCATCGCCACGAACAGGCCCTTGTTTCCGGCTATAACCTTGATGTCCTTAAT
>CALKMO010000054.1 GCA_937991785.1 uncultured bacterium
CGCGCACGAAATTCGTAGCCGTCCGTTTCGGGAACGTTCTGGGATCGTCGGGCAGCGTCCTGCCGATATTCAGAAGGCAGATAGAATCCGGCGGCCCGGTTACGGTAACGCACCCGGACATGGAAAGGTTCTTCATGACGATACCCGAAGCAGTTACCTTGGTGATCGCGGCCGCAGCGACGGGCAGGCATGGAGAGCTGATGGCCCTGGACATGGGAGAGCCGATCAAGGTCGTAGATTTCGCTAAGGACCTGATCAGACTTTCGGGGCTGGAGCCTGGCAGGGATATAGAAATAAAGTTCACTGGAATCAGACCGGGAGAAAAACTAAGGGAAAGCCTGACGGGGCCCGGCGAGTCGCTTGAACCGTCCAGCCACCAAGGCGTCTTCCTTGTCGGATCGAAGCTGCCTCCGCGCAGCCTCGTGGTCGAGGCCATCGGCAGGCTCGATAAATTGGCGGCCGAGGGGAACGGCGTTCCTCCAGAAGAGCTCCGGGCCAGGCTGTTCGATGTCCTGCGTGAATTGGAGAGCGCCGCCTGAGCTTGCTGTCGGCGTTTAAGGATCTGCATGCGCTATCGTGCCGGCACCATCTTCTCCGCATTGCCGCCCAGTATCTTCCGCTCCGCTTCCGCCGGCAGCCGGCACTTCCTTACGAACTCCATGTTCTTCCCGTCGTAGGAGTCCCGTCCGAACAGGCATCGGTCCTGGTATTTAAGCAGGAATTCCCTGCCGAATGCGGGGTCGCGGCTGAGCGCCGTGAATCCGCTGCCCGCCGAGATGTCGCAATAAAGATTCGGGTACCGATCCAAGTACCGGACCAGGCGCCCGCCGGGCTTGACGGAACCTTTCGGATAGATATCCGGAGAGGAATCCGCGTCGCCCGATATCTCCCGCCAGAACCCCGGCGCGTGTCCTATGAACGTCGTCTTCGGACAGAGTTCAAGGACGCGCGCCAAGTTTTCCCAGTCGCAACAGAACCACATCGAAGGAGAGCGGCCGAAGTCGCGGCGCGGCAGGGGGACGTCTATATGCAATATCACCGGCAGGTTATTCTCGCCGCAGAAGTGGAAAAGCTCCAGCGCGCGCGGATCGTCTAGCATCATGCGGACCTTCAACTCGCCGACCCCGCGCACGCCGTAGTGTTTTATCGCTCCCTTAAGCCTTCCCATGGCCTTCGGGTCGCGCGGATCGGGCGCGTAGAATGGGATGAGCCTGTCGGGGTACTTGAAGGCGGCCTCGACCGCGTCCTCGAGCGGCATGCAATGCCTGCCCGGCCAGAACACGCCTTCGTAGCCTGCGGTGTCTTCCGGAGGGGCCTCCCAAGTGAGAAGCCACGCCGCGTCTATCCCATGCTCGTCGAGATTAGCCACGACCCGGTCCGCATCGTGGCCGTACCATTTTACGTGCTGGTGGCAGTCTATCACCCTGGACTTGCGCATTCCGCCTCGTCTCATGGCGCCGTTTCCTCTCTTAATTCAAGCCGGCGTTTCCTATTCCCGCAACGGCCGCCGCAAACCGCACCGGCGGAAGGATTTTTCCGCCGGAATACGCAGGCCGCACCCGGTATGTTATTCCATGTCCGCATCCGCCACAATATGAGATGCCGGATGGGGAACGGCTCGCGCGGCGGAGAGGAATGGAACCGCGGACGGTCCGCCCAAGGCGGCCCGGAGCGGAACGGCGGCAGGACCGGGCCTTACGCCGCCTGCAGAGGCGAGACGCGAGCTGGCGAGGCCGCTGCGCTGCGGTGCGGGGCTGCGCGGATTCTCGGACATCCGTCCGCCGGCAAATACGATTCAAGGAGGATATCTATGGCGAAGGAGAAGAATGCGGACCGGGGTCGGACGCCTGGAGGAACTGCGCTCAAATGGCGCGGACTGCTCATACACATGACCCACTACGACCCAAGGTGGGTCGAGGAGAAGGACCGCGAAAAGAAATGGGACAAGGCCACAGGCCTGGCGGTCGTGGATGCCATGGCCGAGGCAGGCATGAACTTGCTGATCGTGGACGTGGAGGATGCCGTCATATACCGGAGTCTCCCGGATATTAGGAGAAAATACTCGGTGCCGATGGGCGAACTGGCCGAACTGGCCGAGCGCGCGAGGGAGCGCGGGATCGAACTAGTCCCGAAGATGAACTTCTCGCTCAGTCATCGGCACCGCCACAGCGCGTGGTTCGAGCCGGCCCAGGCGCTGCCTCCGTCGAAGGAATTCTGGCGGCGCGGGCTGGCGGCGCTGGACGAGGCGGTGGAGGCGGTACGGCCTCGGATGGTGCACGTGGGCATGGACGAGGACGACACGCGCAGCCCGCAGGAATACCTCCGCGATCTGCTTGGGCTTCGCCGGGAATTGAAGCGGCGCGGACTGCGAATGGCCATGTGGGCCGACGTAGGCCACCGTTGGATGCCGCAGGAAAGATGGAAGCAGGTCCCGGCCATAAAGGAACTGCCGCGGGACGTGATACTTATGCCGTGGCGCTACGACTCCGTACCGGAGGACTGGGTGAGACGCCTCGTGAGATGGGGGTTCGATGTAATAGGCGCCTCCGGCTGCTGGATCAGCGGACGGAGGCGGCCGAAGGACAAGGATCCGCTGGAGAACACGCGCGGATGGGCTGAGGCGATCCGCAAGGCCAAGGGGGCCGGCGTGGTCGTGACCAACTGGATCAAGTGCGGCCGCGAGAACCGCGCGGCGCTGCTAAGAACGGTCAAGCTCTGCGGCCCTATCCTGGCATCTCCCGGATCGCGGCCGTAACTGCGGAGAGCAACCGGCCGGGGATATCCGCCTCACTTTATGATGGCGAGTATCCGCAGCCGCCTTACCGGCGCCTGTGGATCGAAGGAGGCGGCGGCTTCCATAAGTTTGTGCAGAAGCAGCGAGTCGAGGTCGGCGGCGGCGTCTCCCTCGGCCTTGCCGGCCTTGAGGAATTTCTCGGCCTCCGCGGCATTCCCACCCGCGGCGGGTTCGGCTTCGGCGGCACGCCTGATGCCCGTCGGAGCCTGGGGCGAACTCGGCTGACTATCCTTATATCTGAGCCTGCCGTCCGGTTCGCGCCTCGCAGCCTTCTCGGCGGCCTGTGGACTATTCGCGGCCTTGCCGTCGGCCGAATCCAATACGATCTCGGCCACGAGCCGGCGGACGGCCTTGCCGGCAAGGCGATCCCCGGTTCCAGCCGACTTTTCGAGTCCCGCCGCTTCAGACCGTTCGACCCCGGCGCCGGACACTGCGGCTTTTCGAGCGGCATTTTCGGCAGGGGAGACGGCAACGGGACCTCCTTCCCACACAAGCCTGCCGCCGAGCCGCCTGGCTATCGTCTCGATCCTCTTCCGCGCCTCATCCTCCGAACCGGCCTCGACGACGGCATCGTATTTTTCCCGCCCGCTGTTCTGCTCGGCGAGGGCCGCGACCGGCTTTCCCGGGGCTGCATCCGCCCCTCCTTCTTCAGCCGCGGCTTGCCCCTGTCCCGAGCCCTCTTCCAAGCGGAGCGCCTTTGCCATGGGTTCGTCGGAACCGACATCGGCTTTTTTATCTAACGAGCGCTTAAGCTCTTCGGCTTTATCGAAGGAAGCGGCGGGGGCGCCCATGGGTGCCTTCGGCGCGGGTTCCGCTGCGAGCGCCCGCCTTGCGGCGGGAGCACGCGCGCCCGCGCCCGGCGCTTCCTGAGCGCCTATTCCCCTTCCGCCTCGGAACGCGCCTGCATCATCGGCTCCTTTTTCGCGGCCGGTCCCGGCCTGTCCGGTTTCGGCCTCCGCGGCGCTTTTCGCAAAGGCCGGCGCGCCCGCTGCGCCTCTACCCGGTGCCACGGGCGCCTGAGGCAGCACCGTCGCGGCCGCAGCATCCTCAGGCGCGGCGGCAGGCGGGGGCGGCGGCACAGCCGCAGGACGAACCGCGTCCGGTACCGCCGTCCTGGCCCTATCGGCCGAACTTTCCCGCTCCGCGCCCATCCCCGCCCTCGACCGCTCCGGCGCAGGTGCGGGGACGTATCTTCCGCTCCCAGCCCCGCCCCCGCCTACGCTGCCCGGCCCGCCCCTCGCCCGGGACTTGTCGGGCAGTTCGCTCCGCACATGTTCAGCTTCGGCTTTGTCGCCCTTCAGCGACCGGTCCGCAGCATCCAGACCGACACCGGCGCCGGGCTGGGTAACCTTGCGTTCTGCGCCGGCCGGTTTCTCGAAGAGCTTTTCGGGGGCGGCCGATCCCGTCTTCGCCGACGAATCGGCATCGAGGAGCGCGCCGCGTTCGGCTGCCGATCCCTTTTCCGACTTCCGAGCGACGCCGGCTGAACCGTAGTCGGGCAGGGACCTGCCGACGTCCTCGCGCCAGTAATGTGTCATCAGCGAGAGGGTAACGGAAAGCGCCAGCAGCGCAGCCGCAGCTGCCGGTATCCATACCCGCGCGGCCGACGGTCTGCGCCGGGCCGCAGAGACGCGCGGAGATGCCTCGGCGGCAAGCCGTACCGCCACCCTCCGCGCGAAGCCCTTGGGCGCCGGCACCTTCGGCAGCGCCTTAACGGCGGCGGAGACCCGATGGAGACGCTCGAGTTCCCCGCGGCAGGATTCGCACGAGGCAAGGTGTGAGCGGATCTCTCCGGCGGCCCTCTCGTCCAGCTCGCCGTCGAGATACTCACTGAGGAGGTCGCGTATCTTCTCGCATGCGTCCATGGCGACTTCTCCCGCGCGTACCGGGCTGCGAACGCCCAAGTCTGCGGCCCAAAGCGCCTCTCCCCGCCCTTGACGTATTATACTCCGCAAGGCGGCGTTTTTGCCCTCTGAACCAAGCTTTTCCCGCCGCCCGGCAACTTCCAGCCGCTTAGACCATCCTTAAGGCGCGGCGGTTTCTTCGAATTCGGAAAATTTTTTCGGATTCCGCAGCTAACCCTCCGCCCCCTCGACTTTCGGAACCAGATCGGCCCCTTCCGATTTTGCTACGTAGGCCGCCGCGGCGAGATCGCCGGTAACGTTCAGCGTTGTTCGGCACATGTCAAGTATCCGGTCCACGCCGAGAACTATGGCTATAAGATCCGTTGGAACATTGACTTGCGCCAGGACCGCCACCACAAACGGTATGGATCCTGCCGGCACGCCCGCCGTACCTATGCCCCCGAGAATTGCCATATATGCGACCATAACTTGTTGCCCCAGCGAGAGATCCACGCCGGCGAGCTGCGCCAGGAACAGCACGGTTACGCCCTCGTAAAGGGCCGTACCGTTCTGGTTGGCGGTCGCTCCGACGGTGAGCACGAAGCTGTTGATCTCGGGGGGAATGCCGAGGTTTCGCTCGCCGACGCGGAGAGCCGTCGGAAGGGTGGCGCTTGAGGATGAGGTCGAGAACGCGGTAACCATAGCCGTGCGAACGCGACGGAAGAAATCCGTCGGCGAAAGCTTCGCCAGCAACGACACCGACAGCGAATATATCCCGAACATGTGGATGGCAAGACCCGCGAGCACAACTGCAATGTACCAACAAAGCGAAGACAGCAAATCCAGCCCGAATCGCGCTGCGTTGTTGAACACCAGGCATGCCACCGCGAAGGGTGCGAGACGCATCATCGCATCTATAAGCCGCGCGGAAAGCGAATAGACTGCATCCATTACATCGAGCAGCGGCCTGCCCTTTTCGGCCGGTATCATAGTCAAGGCGAGGCCGACACACAGCGCGAAGAACATGACATGTAGCATGTTCGGCGTATCGCCGGACGCCGCCGCAAATGGGTTCGACGGCACTATGGATTTTACCGCGCGCATCAACGGCGTTTCCCCGCGAGCCTCCGGCCCGGAGGACTTTCCGACGCCGGCCGCATCCGCGCCTTTGGCGTAGCGTTCGCGCAGCTGCCGGCCGGCGGCGGGCTCCATCCGCTCGCCGGGCCGGATCAGGTTGGCAAGGGATACGCCTATGCCTACGGAAACGGCTGAGAAGAAAACGGTGTAAGCAAGGGTCTTCAGGCCTATGCGGCCGAACCTTCGGATAGTGCCCATGCCCGCGACGCCGCAGACAAGCGAGGCGAACACTAGTGGAAGGACGATCATCAGGAGCAGCCGCAGGAAAAGCGCGCCGACAGGCTCGGTAACGTGCGCAACGATATCGCCGATCCCGAATGCAATCCCGAAGGCCGAAAACAGGGGAGCCTCGCCGATGCCCGAAACATTGACGGCGATGCCGATCGCGGCCCCGGCGAGCAATCCGGCAAGTATCTTAGCATGCAGCGGCATGCGTTTCCGAGGAACGTCCTGCCCGCCATTCTCCCCAGCCCCGGGTTCGGATCCGGGTTTCCTCCCGTCTTCCGCCGCGGCGTCCGCTCCACCGGACGCGCCTGTCGTTCCCATCCGCGATTCCTCCGAACGTTTGCCCCCGGCATCCGGTACGGTCGGGCGGAACGCCCTGTCGCGGACTCCTACCGTAGAAAGCAAGCGGCCTTGGCGGAAAATCCGCGCTGCACCTATATCTTATACTTGATCCCCAAGCCTCCCTAAGTTTATGCCGAGCATGAGAAGGACCGTTTCCTCCGTCCAACAGGTTACGGGCATGCCTCGTTTAGAGGCGTCCCATCGCGCGCAGCATCGTTTCTCCGATCTCGGCGGGCGAGCCTGCCACGGATATCCCCGCGGCCCGCAGGGCTTCCATCTTCGATGCGGCGGCGCCCGTCCGGCCGGAGATTATCGCGCCGGCATGCCCCATCCTACGCCCTGGGGGCGCGGTCAACCCGGCCACGAATGCGGCCACGGGCTTGGAGATGCGCCGCCTTATATGTTCGGCCGCAATCTCCTCGGCATCCCCCCCTATCTCTCCTATCATCAGGATGCCGGCCGTGTGCGGATCCTCCTGGAAGAGGTCCAACGCCTCGACGAACGACATCCCTGTTATCGGATCTCCGCCTATGCCTATGCACGTGGATTGTCCGAATCCCCTTCGAGTTATCTGCCCCACAGCCTCATATGTCAGCGTCCCGGACCTGGATACGACACCGATATCCCCCGGCGCGTGTATGTCGGCCGGCATTATGCCGATCTTGCACTCGCCCGGAGTTATTATGCCAGGGCAATTGGGGCCGATAAGCCTTGTCTCCGGCGCGCGCGCGAGCCGCTCCTTCACCTTGAGCATGTCCATCGCCGGGATGCCCTCGGTTATGACCACGATCAGCTTAAGTCCGGCTTCGATGGCCTCCATCACGGCGTCAGCGGCGGCCGGGGCAGGCACGAATATCATTGTGGCATCGGCTTTCGTCTCGCGGACCGCATCCTCGACCGTGTCGAATATAGGTATCCTGCACGCCGGTGAAGGATCCTTGCCGTCCGGCCCCCCTCCCGAGGAACATGCCGGCACGTCGAAGCAGGTCCCTCCCTTGCCCGGCACGACCCCGCCCACGATATTGGTCCCGTAACGGAGGCAGGCGGTCGCGTGAAACGCCCCTGCCCGTCCGGTTATGCCTTGGCACAAAACCCGCGTGTTTCGGTCTATCAGAACGCCCATCCGAATTCTCTCCGTTAGCCTCCCATACTATAACGGAATCGTCTTCAGCAAAGAAGTTTACGCGGCGATACAAGGCTTTCGCTTCTCGCCAGGCAGGCGGTCTTTTGAAAATAATGAGGCGGGAGGAGCCGCCCTGTTCAAAAGAGGAACCATTGATCTGCAAGGCGATGGCGGCGAATCTTCCGGATCCGTGATGCAAAAAATCTTCGCGCGGTCCTCCTGTTCGCTCCTTTCGGCAATTGAGGAGCGCAAACTCTTTCCCTCGGCGCAGAAGGCATTGAATCGGCGGAAGATGTTGCCGGTGCCGGTATGCGCATCGGCTGAAATTCCTTGTCCTGGGCATCAAGACATTACGAGTTCCGCGGGGTTCGCGAAAATTTGTTTCACGCAAGGCGTGGAAAAGCATATTATAGGAAGCGCGCCGTGCGGCGGCGGTGCGACGTAACAGGATAAGGATGTGGGCGTTGGGAACGAAGCTCTGGATCAGCCGGGAGGGGAAGAATATGGCGGCGAAGATCATTGACGGCGAAGCTGTGGCGGCCAAGCTCAAGGAGCAGCTCAGGGCGGAAGTGCGCGAGCTTACGTACTGGGGCAGGAGCGTTTCGCTGGTGGCCGTCCAAGCGAACGACAACCCCGGCAGCAGGATATACGTGGCCAACCAGAAAAAGGCGTGCGAGGAAATAGGGCTAGAGTACAGAGTTGAGGAGATGTCTCCTAAGAGCACACAGGAGGCTATCGAAAAACGCATCGCAGAACTGAACGCCGACCCGAAGGTTGTGGGGATAATCCTGCAGATGCCTGTACCGGAAGGCTGCGACGCCAGGAGGCTGCAGAGATGTATAGACTACCGCAAGGACGTAGAGGGCATACACCCGGCCAACCTGGGCGGCGTGGTCTACGGCGAGACGAACATAGCCCCTTGTACGGCGCTGGGCGCTTTTTTGCTGGCAAAGGGGATAGAGGATCTCCCGCCGAGCTACGATCCGTTGCCGGACTTCGCGAAGCGTATGATCGAAGCCGGAAAGACCACGGCGGGCCTTTACGGCAAAAACGTTTGCGTGATAGGTCACAGCGAGATCGTAGGCAAGCCCACCGCGTTGCTTTTCCTCGATCATTTCTGCACTGTTACGGTATGTCATATAGGAACTCCGCCGGAAGTAACAAAGCGGCACGCTTTGGCCGCGGACATCTTGGTCGTGGCTACCGGCGTCCCGCAAGTTCGCTACAATGCGTACGAGAAGGCGATGAAAGCGAGGGAGAAAGATCCATCCAAGCCTAAGCCGCCAATACCCGATCTTAAGTTCATTAAAGCCGACATGATAAAGCCAGGCGCCGTAGTGATAGATATTGCGATCAACCGCGTGCCTCGTGGATTTGACAAGGACGGAAATCCGCTGCTCAACGATAAAGGCAGGCCGGACATGGTTACGATCGGCGATGTGGATTTCGAAGCCGCTAAGGAAGTGGCCGGTTGGATAACGCCGGTGCCCGGCGGGGTCGGTCCGATGACCACGGCGATATTGCTCAGAAACACGGTCAACGCTGCGAAGCGGACTGGGCGGTAATTCGAACGTACCGCTTTGTACGCTGCGATCTCAGAGCCGGATAGAGCCGATTTTGCCGGCGACCGGAAGCCTTCAAGAGGAGGCGCAGGCGCGCGTCTTGCGCTTTTAGAGGGTTGACGGAGTTCGGGAAATTTTCTAGGATCGGTTCTTGGGTGCCGGTAGGGCGGAGAAAATCCGCCCGGTCGTCGAGCGGAGGGAGCACGATGAAAGAAGTGCCCATCGTCTGGATGCAGGGAGCCACCTGCTCGGGGTGTTCGGTCTCCGTACTGAATTCCGTGGCGCCCGATATCCGTAAATTGCTGGTGGATTCCGTCCTGCCGGGAACGCATCTGAACCTTAGGTTCCATGCCACCATAATGGGCGGGACCGGAGATGTGGCTATAAAGGCGCTTGAGGATACGGCGCGGGATAAGAAGGGCGGATACGTCTTCGTTATGGAAGGCGCGATACCGACGGCCGCCGGCGGGGCCTTCTGCACGATAGGCGAGAGGGACGGGCGGGAGGTGACTTGCCTGGATCGCGCCAAGGAGATTGGGAGGGATGCCCTGGCCGTAGTGGCGCTTGGCACCTGCGCATCATACGGCGGCATGTTCGCGGCGGCGCCGAACCCGACTGGCTGCAAGGGAATCGCCGAAGTCTTGACGGAGGCAGGCATAAAGACGCCGATCGTCAACGTTCCCGGCTGTCCGCCGCATCCCGACTGGTTCACGACGACCATCGCCGCCCTGCTGCTCAATGGGACGCCGAAACCCGAAGCGCTCGACGAGGCCGGCCGCCTGAAAAGCATATATGGTGGACTCATTCACGAGAACTGTCCGCGTCGCCCGTATTTTGACGCCGGCAAGTTCGCGAGGAAGATATCTGACGAAGGATGCCTTTACGATCTGGGCTGCAAGGGGCCGCAGACGAACGCCGATTGCCCGCTCCGCCAGTGGAAC
>CALKMO010000055.1 GCA_937991785.1 uncultured bacterium
CCGCGGATGTCGAAGGCGCGGCCCGGTATGACCGCCAGATCTATCTCCTCCGCGGCTACCTCCGGAAGGCCGTCCCGCGGTTCCATCGCCCCGCACGGACCGCGGAACAGGTCGGCGGCGGGATCCATTATTCTCACGGCACGCATAGTCCCGGACTCGCGGTCGGTCCTCGGGAGCGCGACCCGTTTCCCGTCCCGCAGCGCGCGGATTACGAGCGCCGACGTTTCGATCTCTCCGCGCATCGAGCGGTACAGCAAGATGACTCCGGCGGCGGCGAATTCCGGCAGAGCCGCCAACCGACGCTGCGCCATTTCCCCTCGCTCGGCCCGCTCGGCGGCCTGGATGGCCGCTACAGCGGCCTCGACGCGCCGCCTGATTTCCGCCTTCGCCGTCCTGACCAGGTCCGCTTCGCCGGCGCTTTTATTCCTTGTCGCCATTATCCACTTCCGGTCCGCTTCCAGCGGGGCGGAAAACCGATCCGGCTTAAGGCCCGATCCTCCGAAAGTCCGCCGCCTCTCCGCGTCCCCTCTTTGATTCGTACCGCCCCAAGGGCGCGGCACAAATCGCCGCCGGCTTCGACCCGCGAACGCCCTCCACACGTGATCAAAGGCACCAGTATTCGAACCGGCTCGGGATCGCCTCCGGGGAGAGCGCCGACTTCACGTCCACCACTATTCCGCCCGGTTTCAGCGGGGCAAGCAGCCGCCCCGTCGTCATCTCCAGATATTGCCTGTGGGCCACGGCCAGTACGATGGCGTCGAGGCGGCCGAGTTCTTTCCAATCCACGGTTCGAAAGCCGTATTCCTTGCGCACTTCCTCCGGGTCGGCCATCGGATCGTGCACCGCCGGGACGGCGCCGAATTCCTTCAGTTCCGCCACGATATCGGGGACCCTGCTGTTTCGCACGTCGCGTATGTTTTCCTTGAACGTTACGCCCAGTATGCCGACGCGCGCGCCTTTTATCCTGCGGCCGTTGCGCCCTATGAGCTTTATCGTCTTCTGAGCCACGAACGTTCCCATCCCGTCATTTATGCGCCTGCCGGCCAGTATGACCTGGGGATGGTAGCCTAGTTCCTCCGCCTTGGATGTGAGGTAGTAGGGGTCAACGCCGATGCAGTGCCCGCCCACCAGCCCCGGCTTGAACGGGAGGAAGTTCCACTTGGTGGCGGCGGCGGCCAGCACGTCGCGCGTACGCAACCCCATCCTGTCGAATATGAGGGCGAGTTCGTTCATGAGGGCTATGTTCAGGTCGCGCTGGGTATTCTCGATCACTTTCGCCGCCTCGGCGACCTTTATCGAAGGGGCGCGGTGTATGCCGGCGGGGACGACGGCCGAATAGACAGCGGCCACGCGGTCCAGCGCCTCGGAGTCCTCGCCGGACACGACCTTGACGATCCGTTCCAGCGTGTGTTCCTTGTCGCCGGGATTTATCCGTTCCGGCGAGTAGCCCAGTTTGAAATCCCTGCCGCGGCGCAGCCCCGACGCCTTTTCCAGCGCCGGCCCGCATATGTCTTCGGTCACCCCGGGGTACACCGTGGATTCGTACACTACCAGTCCGCCGCGCCGCAGCGCCTTGCCGACGATCTCGGAGGCGCCGATCACCGCCCGCAGGTCCGGCCGCTTCTGGGCGTCAACCGGGGTCGGAACGGCCACGATGAAGAACGTGCATCCTCTCATCTCTCGCGGGTCGGCGGTAAGGCGCAGGCCGGAGCCCAGTATTTCGCCCTCGGAATGCTCGCCGGTCCGATCGTTTCCCCTCCGCAGTTCCTCGATTTTCTTTTCGTCGCGATCGTATCCGACCGTGACCGGGAACTTCCTCGCCAGCGCAAGCGCCAGCGGAAGCCCCACGTAGCCCATGCCTACCACGGCGATTTTTTCGTTCGCTGCCATGTCTTCTCCTTCTTCTTTCAGCAGCATCTCTGCGCCGTCCGCTTCCTCTTTCCTTCAAGGAATGCCCTGCACGCCTCCACTATCCGGACGGCCGCCTTGCCGTCGCCGTATGGGTTTGCGGATCGCGCCGTTGCTGGAAACGCTGCACCATCGTTCAGGAGCCTGGCCGTTTCCGAGACTATCGCGTCGGTATCGGCTCCCACCAATTTGGCGGCGCCGGCTTCGACCGCCTCAGGCCGCTCGGTCGTATCGCGCATGACAAGCACCGGCTTGCCGAGGCTCGGCGCCTCCTCCTGGATGCCTCCTGAATCCGTCAGGATCAGCGCGGCTCGCTCCATAAGTCCCACGAAAGGGAAGTACGGAAGCGGCTCGATCAGACGGACATTTTCCCTGCCGGCTCCGCCCAATATGCGCTCGACCGGGCCGCGCACGTTCGGGTTAAGGTGCACCGGGTATACGAAAAGCACATCCTTGAACATATCGGCCAGGCGCGATATGGCGCGGCAGATGGCCTCGAAACCGGCGCCGAAATTTTCCCGCCTGTGCCCGGTTATCAGAACCAGCCGCCGGCTGCGGTCCCTGAGAAACGGGACGGTGGCGGACGTCTCGGCGAGGGCAGGATTCCGCCTTATTTTCTCGATCGCCATAATCAGCGCGTCTATCACCGTGTTGCCTGTGACAAGTATGATGTCGGGTGGGATGCCCTCGGCAAGCAGGTTCCGGCGCGCCCGCTCCGTCGGAGCGAAGTGTAGAGCCGCCAGCCTGGAGGTAAGCGTCCTGTTGGCTTCCTCCGGCCACGGCGAAAACATGTTTCCGGTGCGCAGTCCCGCCTCGACATGGCCTACCGGCACCCGGTTGTAGAACGACGCCAGCGCGGCGCATAGGACCGTGGTGGTGTCGCCTTGGACCAGGACAAGGTCGGGTTTCAATTCGATCAGGTACGCATTGAGGGCCTCGACGGCTCGAGCCGTGAGTCCGGCCAGCGTCTGTCCGGGCCGCATCAGGTCCAAGTCTGCATCCGGCCTTATTCCGAAGGCTTCCAGCGCGTGGTCAAGCATTTCGCGATGCTGCCCGGTGGCGCAAGTGGAGCATTCGAAGGCCGGATCGGCCTTGAGCGCCAGCGCGACGGGCGCCAGCTTTATCGCTTCGGGCCTAGTGCCGAATATTACGGATATCCTGCCGAGCGGAGCCATCCGTGAGCTTTATCCTCCATAAGGGAACGGCGGGCGCGGCGACGGCTTGCCGGCATCCCCTCAGACCCACTCGGGCATCCCGCCCTCCGGTTTCCGACAGCCGGTATCTGCGCCATAGCGCGAAGTCTGGCGCGGCACCGACCGTTTCGGCTTGCATGTGCTGACATCTAAAGCGAACGCGGACCCCGTGTCAAACGCCGCCGGCTCGAAACGGAACGGTCGAGGAACCGCCCGGTTCGGAGGACGTTTCCGGACGTATCGTCCGCGGACGCTCCGGGCGCAGGCGTCGGACGTCAAGCAGGCAGACGCCCATCCCTGAGAACGCACCGCAAGAAGATCGCCAGGGTCTTCGAATCGTCTATCCTGTCGTCCAGGCACATGTCCAGCGCCTCGCGGAACGGCAGGACAAGCCTTTCCAGGAATTCGTCCCCGTCGCCGCGCGCTTCAGTCTTCGACAGATCCGTGGCGCGGAAGAGGTGTATGGTTTCCGAACAGAAGCCTGGGCAGCTGCGCAGCTCGCCGAGCGATTCCATGCGGCCGGCGCGGAAACCGGTCTCCTCCTCCAGTTCTCTCCGGGCGCAGGACTCCGGCGCTTCGCTCTCCTCGAGCGTCCCCGCCGGCACTTCTATCATCATTCTGCCCACGGACGGCCTGAACTGGCGTACTAGGATTATATCCCGCTCCGACAGAAACGGCAGGATGGCGACCGCGCCGGGATGGAGGACCGTCTGCCTGGCGACCCATTCGCCGGCCGGGGTACGGAAAGATTGTTCGACGACGCGGAATATCCTGGTCTTCAGCAGCTCGCGGGCCTCGCCCAGCTCCCATCTTCCGGCATTCCGCATAGGTTTCTCCTCCTCTTAATCTTCATCTTCTCATCTTCCTGAAGCCCCCATCTAAACCCGATCCGCCGGCATCCCCCGATCGGCGCATTGCCGCCCGACCAGCGTTCTACCGCAACTTAAACTGCACGCGTCCAGCCTTTCCCCTCGCAGCGGACCGGGAACGGTCCGCGCGTTTGCGGACGTTATCGAGCCGCCTGCGGGAAAGAACCGCGAGGAGCGGATATTGCCTTTTCACGCGCCGTACCGCCACTATAAAATCCGCGTTCGTTTTTCGCGCCGCGAGGGAATGGGGAAGTGCCGGATACGCCGGCCGGGAAGGAACATCCCTACGTGCCTCTGAAAGGGTGCCCGGATGATAACGAGCTTTTACCTTACTCCGGAAGGCAGGCTGACGCAGGGTCTCTCGGAGGACGACATGCGGGCGGCCATCAAGAGCGGCAGGGGCGTCCTCTGGGTGGACTTCGACCGGCCCACGCAGGATGAAACTTTCCTGCTCGATGAGGTCTTCAATTTCCACCCGCTATCCATAGAGGACTGCCAGCAGCAGACGCTGATGCCGAAGATAGACGATTTCCCCGCGCACCAGTTCATCGTATTCCTGGCGCCGGATCCGAAGAAGGATATAGTGACCGCGGAAGAAGAGGAATTCTATCAGCAGATAGCCCTGTTCGTTGGACGCAACTACCTGGCGACTTACCATTCGAAGCAATGCGATCTGATAGCCGCGCTGATCCAGCGCGTGCGCCGCGACCCGGCCGGCGTAATGGGGCGCGGGGCCGATTTCCTCGCCAACGACGTCATAGACGGCGTAGTGGACCAGTATTTTCCCG
>CALKMO010000056.1 GCA_937991785.1 uncultured bacterium
GTGCGGTCAACCCCTTCGATGCGCTTCTGCCACTTGATCCTGTTCGACGTCCCGTCCACCGCGATGTAGTCCCATCCGTCGGTAAGCAGCAGCGTCCGGCCGTCGAAGCTCAGCGGCGTCTCCTCGCCGCCGGATTTTAATACAGGGTGCGCCCTGTTCGGCAACAATTCCGGCAGGTCCTGCTGCGCTATGAGCCGACCGGTACCGAGGTTTCTGAAGGCCACGCCCGAGGGGTTGGCGCGCACAAGGATCAGCTCGTCCTCGCGCGCGAGCGGCTCGCGGTACGGGGCGCCAGTCTCGACCGCCTCCCATACCATGCGCCCGTCCGACTGGTGGATCGCCAGCGTCCTGTCCCGCCCGCAAAGTATCAGCAGCTCCCCCGCACCGGCCGCATGCTCGATCTCGAACCCGAACGGCACTATGAACCGCCAGGCCTGCTTCCCGTCCTTCAGGTCGAGCGCCTTGACCTCGGACCGCCCCCATACCGCCACCCGCCCATCGCGCACCACGCATTCCTCGAACCCCGTCTCGTTCGCGCCCTCCAGCCTCATCTCCTCGGACCGCCATAGCTGCTTCCCGGCCGCAGCGTCCCAACATATCACCCCGAACTTCCACCCGTGCGCACGCTTGCACCTCATCCCCACGAAAAGCAGGCTCTCCGCCTCGGATCTCCCGCTCCGGCGGTTGAGCAAACGCAGCACCGTGTTCGCGTCAACATCCAGGTTGTGCGACGCGACCTCGTAGGGCGGCGTCAGCGCGGCCGCCGCCTCCGGCTTCACCTTCAGCTCCGCCGCCTTCGCCGCCTCCTCCGGCACGCTCAGCCCGTTTACCGCCGCCGCGTCGCGGTACCGCCACAGCTTTATGCGCCTGTCCGGATCGGGCATCTTCATCGCCGCCGACACGAGCGACGACAGCGCCGCCTGCGCCGCCTTCGTCGCAGGGTATTCCCTCAGCAGCCTCAGCACCGCCTCCTCTTCCTTCTCCTCCTTGAACGCCTCTTCCGCCTTCCGCTCGAACCCCTCCGCCAGCCCGGCCCCGGACCCTTTCATTATCCTCTGCAACCACGACGATGCGAACTGGCCGGTCTCGACGACCGCGTCGGTCTCCAGCGGAGATACGATCGAAAAGTAGCCTTCCAGCGCGGCGTCCATGCAGGCCAGCGCGATCCTGACTTCCTCGTCGAAGTACTTTTTCGGCCCGGCGTCCGACAGGTTGGCGATTATTTTGCGGGCCCTGGTCTTGAGCGCGTCCTGGTCGGATAGCAGCAGGGACGATACGCCGTAGCGGACAGGATCGTAGTGTTTGATGGCCGACGAAAGGCAGACGGCCGCCGCGTCGTATTTTTTCCGCTTCTCGTATATCTCGGCCGTCCCCAGCAGCACCTTTATTTCGTCCTGGGCTGTGGTGCAGGCGGAACTCATCCGAACCACCCACTTCTCGGCCTCGGCTATCTCGCCCATCTGCATGGCTGCCTGCGCCTGGTGCTCGTAGAGTCTGAACAGCTGCTGGTTGATCTCGGCGCGGAAGCGCGCCTCCTCCAGCATCAGCCCAGCCCGCGCCTTCTCCAGAAGCTCTATCGCCCTCGAATACCTTCCGGCCGCGATATCCAGCTCGCCCTGCACGTAGAGATCGGCCGGCGTCTCCTTCCCCGCAACCGCAGCCGCCACCTTCCCCAAGTCGTAGTTGACGGCGAGGTAACCCGGCGCGCACTCGATCTCGAACGTGTCGCCGTAGCGCCGAAGGCTCATCCGGTTGACCAGGAGGAAAGGATCCTCCGTGTTGACCAGCGGTTCCCTGAGTTTTTTGCCGTCGCGGGATGTGTCGGTAAGGTACTCGGGGCTGTAGAACCATTTTTCGGCCACGACCTTCCGTTCGCGGAGCGATACGGTGCTCTGGCTCCAGGTCAGCGAAGCCCACCCGGCGATGCCGCCCATGAACACCCAGTCGTCTTCCGTGAGGATCGGGCGGCAATTGCTGCAGTTCGTCGCCGTGGGCCGCCCGCCGCCTTCAAAGCGGACTCCCGGCGGATCCGTGTGGGACGAGACCGCCACGTGCTTCCACAGTTCCTTGCCCGAGGACGCCTCGATGAGGTGAATGTGGTAGTTCGTCTGGATGACGAGGTTGCCGTCGCTCGTCATGCCTATCAGGCCGCGGGGGCGTCCCAGGTATGCCGGCTGGCCGTGGAATCCGAATGGTTTGCAATGATGAGTCCACAACGCCTTGCCGGTGCGCGCGTCGAAACAGAGGAGCAGGTTGGAATCCACCGGAGTCACGTACACGCGGTCGCCGGAGACCAGCGGCGGCCTGTTGGCCCACAGGTTGTCCACCGGTTCCTCTGTGTTGTGCACCTTCCTATGCGGGTATCGCGCGATCCATCGAACCTCGCCCGTCGCCGCGTCCATCGCGGCCACGACCCCGCAATTCGTCGTGTGATACAGCGTTCCTCCGGCGAGCGCAGGCGGCGACGAGTATATGCGGATCTTGCGGCGTGCGGTGCCGACGGTGAACTTGTCCGGCGAGAGTCGGACCAGCGGGCGTTTCCAGAGTATCTTGCCGGTCCGGCTGTCGAAGCACGTGATGCCCGCCTCGCTGAAAAGGTGCGCGTTACCGGCTATCTCGTCGTATACGAACGGCGCGTAGATGCAGTTGCGGCCTGCCGCGGGCGTGCTTAGGTAGCGGGTGTTGTAATCCGCCTCGCAGGTCGCCGCGATGCTCCCGGCGGCCCACCTGGGCTGCCCGGTCAGCATGTCGAGCGCCACCAGGCCGGGGCCGTTCTTGTATATGCTGGTGAAAACCAGGCCGTCGTGGACCAGGACGTCCTGGTCCGGGTAAAAGTAGACCTCGAAATTCGGCGACAGCCAGTCGGTGCGCCACTCGCGGTCGAACCAGTCTATATGCCCGGCGGGTGCGTACCGCCACTTTTCTTCCCCCGTCAGCAACGACCTGCACAGCACCGTGTTCTTGTAGCGGTAGAAGATGCGGTTGCCGGCCACCGTCGGCTGCATGAAGCTTATCTTGTCCCGCCTCGACGCGGG
>CALKMO010000057.1 GCA_937991785.1 uncultured bacterium
TACGGTGCTGATATTGACCTCGGAGGATCCGGAGGGATTGCCGGAGACGATCAGGTCGAGACTCCAGCGCGTACGTTTCGGTAGGCTTCCGGTTGAAACGATCGCCCGCATCCTGCGCGACAGGCTGGGGGCGGCCGCAGATGAAGCGGAAGCGCTGGCCGCCATGTCGGATGGCAGCATCGGACGAGCTATCGAGCTTTCCGGCGGCCGCCCGGTTGAGATGCGAATTTCCGTAATGGAGGCTGTCGCCGGGCTCGATCGCGGTAACGTCAGGGGGTTTGCGCGGACGATGGCCGGAATGGAGGCCGAAGCGCCCGCCGGATCGAGCGGAGAAGAAGGCGCGGCTGATGACAGGGATGGGGCGCGCGCGGGATCCGAAGCGACCGATGGGCCGGCGGGAGAGGGCAAGACGACGAAGGCCGAACTGAAGCGGCGCGGGTGCCTGCTTGCCCTGGAAGCGCTCAGGTCCTTTTACAGGGACGTCGCTGCTGTCGCAGCCGGGAGCGGTCGGCTCATCAATTCCGACCTCCGCGGACGTGCGACCGACCTCGCGGGGCGCCTCGGCTCCGACAGGGCGCTGGAGGCAATGGAGCTCATCTCGTTCGCGGACTTCTGCGTGCGAAGAAACTGCTCGGTGGACTTGGTTTGCAGGGTCTTGGGAGAACGGCTGGCCGGGGTGCATGGATACCGATAACGTCGAGAAAAGCGCTTGCGGCGCGGATGGGGAGTTTGCCGATCGCGGCGCGTCTGGACGGCCGGGCGCCCCCGGCGATGCTCCGCATTCCTACGACGGGGGAGATCGGCCCGCGACTGCGCCGGATCTACGGCCGCCGGCTCCGCAGACTCCGGAAGCATGCGAGGCGACGGTCGAGGATCGGCCGGGGGACGGCCAGGAGGAGTTCAGGCTCCTATTGGAGCGCGATCCTGCGCAGGCTCCGTTTATGGTGGATGTGCGCTGTGGCGTTTTCGAGACTCGGCTGACCTGTGCGGCCGATATCGAGGCCATCTCCGCAGGGACCCGCCTGGTGATCCGCACCGACAGGGGAACCGAGATGGCCGTCGCGATATCCTCGCCGCGCCCGAACCGCGACGCCGTCCCTCTTCGCACCCGCGTATTGCGCAAGGCGACCGCCGCCGACATCGAGCTCCAGCGGAAGCTCGATACGGAGAAACGCGCCGAGGCTTACGCCTTCGCGAGCCGGCTGATACGAGAACACCGGCTCAAAATGAGGCTGGCTTATGTAGAACCGCTTCTCGGCGGCGAGAAGATGGTGTTCTATTTCAGCGCCGACGCCAGGGTGGACTTCCGCGGGCTGGTCAGGGACCTTGCCAGAGAGTACCGGACGCGGATCGAGATGAGACAGGTGGGACCGAGGGACGAAGCGAGGCTGATGGGCGAATACGAAATGTGCGGCCGGCGCCTGTGCTGCAAGTCGTTCCTGGATAAATTGGAACCGGTATCAATGCGGATGGCCAAGCAGCAGAAGTCCACGCTCGACCCTGGAAAGATATCCGGCCGATGCGGACGCCTCAAGTGCTGCCTTCGCTTCGAGGATAAGGTCTACGCAGAATTGAAACTTGGACTGCCCGAGGTCGGCGATACGGTTATCTCCTCATCGCTCAGGGGCCAGGTCATAAGCTGCGACATAATGCGCCAGATGGTAACGGTGCTTACGCCGGGCGGTGAGCGCGCGACGGTCAAGGCAGGCGAGATATTGTTCGTCGAGCCCGCCGTAGATGATCGGGAGAAGAGGGATAGGGAGGCGGAAGAGGAGGGGCGGGATTCGCTCGGCGATAAGAGAGAATTACCCGCCGGATGTTCGGATCGGATGCCGGAGGACAATATCTGTTCCGAGCATCACTCTTCGGGAATCCCGGCCGGAAGGAAAGTACGGCCCCGGAAACCCGAACAGGCTCCCGATCGGGACGCCGGTCCGCCGGGAACTTCCGAATCGCCGCGCAAGGAAGGACGGGATGGCGAGAGCCCCGGCACGGCGGGGCATAGCGAACCAGCGCATTGACGGGTCGTCCGGCTCGGACCGGTGAGGTTCGACGTGCCGTTCCGCTCCGGGAAATCGCCTGACGGCGTGCGGGCATCATGAGGACACGGGGCCGGAAGGATGAGCGAAGGGGAAGAAATCAGGTTGCGGGAGATACTGCGGAAGGACGGCCGCTATCATCGCGAGGCGTACTTTTTCGTCTCCGAGGCGCTCGGATTGGCGATGCACAGGCGCGGCCGTCCGGGCCATATTACAGGCAGGGATCTGCTCGACGCCCTGCGCGACCTCGCGCGGGAACGCTTCGGGCTGATGGCTAAAACTGTCCTCAACAGGTGGGGAGTCTATCGCACCGAGGACATAGGCGAAATCGTCTTCAACATGGTGGATGCCGGCCTTATGTCGAAGCAGGAATCGGATAAGCGGGAGGACTTCGCCGGCATTTTCGATTTCGACGAAGCTTTCGATAAGGACATCCGGATCGCGCTGGAGGACTGAAGCGCGCGGATGGCGGCAGGTTCCAGGCCGAGGATTATGATCACTGATTTCCCGAGCCGCGGGGGCACCGGACCGAAGACGGGAACCGGTCGGTCGGCGGCGTCCGGCAGCCACGGCCCCGACACCATCGCTCACCCGAGGGCGTTTTCACGCGAAACGAGGCCGCCTACGTGCGACCGTCCGGAAACATGGCGCGCTCCGGTACCGCTTAAGCGCTTCGGCCAGCATTTTCTGCAGGATCCTGCCATAAACCGATTCCTTGTCGCCGCGGCGGACATAGCCCAAGGCGATGTGGTCCTAGAAATCGGTCCCGGCACCGGCGCACTTACGAAAGAGCTCCTTGCTGCCGGGGCAACCGTGCTGGCTGTCGAGATAGACCGCCGGCTCGCCGATCCGCTCCGAGAGGCTTTCGCCGGAGAGCGTCTGGATGTACTTTGCGCAGACGCTCTGGCCGGCAAGCGCAAGCTGGCGCCAGCTATGATCGAGGCGCTGTCCGCGACGGTCCTGCAGAGCGGGCGATCCGGCTTCAAGTGGGTATCGAATCTGCCTTACAACGTCGCGACCCCTCTGATCGTAAATATGCTTTCGCTGCAATCTCCAAGGCTCCTGCGTGCGGTCGTAACCGTTCAATGGGAGGTAGGGAGACGCCTCGTTGCGAATCCCGGCGAGCGGTCTTACGGTCCGATAGGGATACAGGTCCAATTGCGGGCCGAGGCCGGAATACTCCGCAGGATAAGCGCAGGATCCTTCCTTCCACGCCCGAAAGTGGACGGCGCCGCAGTAATCCTTAAGCCGAAGGACAACCTCGTTCCGTTCGATGAGGAAGGATTTGCCAAATTCCTGAATTCGCTCTTCGCTCATAGGCGGAAAACGCTCAAAAGATGCATGGCTATGATATGGGGCGACGCCGGAATGGACACGCTCCGCTCAATGGGGCTGGATGAAAGCTTGAGGCCGGAGCGTCTTTCACCATCCCAATTGATTGAGCTCTACAAAAAAATCAGCTCCGTTTCGGCGACCCTTTGCGCCTTGATGCCGCCGCCCCGGCGTAAAAACATATCCGGCACCGATTGAACGAAAACTTGCTCGTTTCATGGCTAGTAGCTTTTGTGCAGAAATTGACGGATGGCTTAGATCAATGCGCAACGCTCGAAATTCCCAATGAGAGAACACCTTGCTGAGATGTTGATTACGAAAGGCTTTATTGCAAATTTATGCTATAACTCTATGCAAAACAAGGACTTGAGCGAAAATCGTCTGCCGCGAGATCGCTATAAATATTTTTGCTTGGCATCGCCTTGCGTCTTTTATGCAACAAAAGCTATTCCGAGATGAAGCTACGAACGCAGCAATACATGGCAACGCAGGACTCTGCCAAAGTTTCGGGCACAACTCGAATGTTAACAAGCAGTTGGAGCGGAGGAAGGGTCTTGAGCCGCAACCCATTGAAATGCAACAAATTGATGCTCTTGAGAGACGCGGATTGATTTAAGGCATTATCGCTGGGCGGCGAAAACTGCAACAGAAAACATTCTTGGAACGTCTTATGGTTTAGAGAAGATTGATTGCAGGTTTCGGTGTGGGGCATACCCCTTTGGCGATGGTGCTGAGCGTGGGAATGGTCGGACCTGCTTTGGCCGAC
>CALKMO010000058.1 GCA_937991785.1 uncultured bacterium
TCCAGCGCGCTCAAGACAGTCTCGGCGGCCCGCGCCGCCGCGTTCGGACGCTCAACCCTGCGAAGTAGGCGTGATGATAACATCGGGTCCAGCGTGAACGATACAAACATTGAGATCATGACCGCGAAAGACACGGTCAGAGCGAAGGGATAGAAGAACCTGCCGACTATCCCGTGCATGTAGGCGACAGGTATGAATACGGCCACGATGGACATGGTCGTGGCGAATACCGCCAGCCCTATCTCGTCGGTGGCGAACAAGGCAGCCTCGCGCGCCGGCTTGCCTTCCTCGACGTGGCGCATCGTGTTCTCCTGAACCACGATGGAATCGTCTATCAACAAGCCGACCGACAGCGAGAGCGCGAGCAGCGTGAGCATATTAAGGGAAAATCCCATCGCATGCACCAGTATCAGTGCGCCGATTATCGCGGCCGGTATCACCAGGGCGCTTATTATGGTGCTCCGAAGGTTCCTAAGGAAAAACATCACTATAAGGACCGCCAACCCGCCGCCGTAGAGTATGTGGAATTCAGTCTCGTGCACAGCGTTACGGATGAAGACGGACATGTCCTTTGCTATCGCCAGCTCCACCCCGCGGGAGGCGAGCTTCTCCCTCAGTTCCGCGACGCGCGCCTTCACGGCATCGGATACGGCAACCGTGTTCTTTCCGGACTGGCGCCGCACCAGGAGCGACACGGCCGGCCTGCCGTCCATGGCGGCGCAGGACCGTTCTTCCTCGATCCCATCCTCCGCGTACCCAACGTCGCGCAGGCGGACTACCCTCCCGCCGGCGTCGGATACGACCATGCCGTTGAACCTCTCCGCGTCCTCGAATTCAGCCTTGGTCTTGACCGTTATTTCGACCGGCCCGGTCTCGACCCGCCCCCCGGACATCTCGATGTGTTCCCTGGCCAGCGCCGCCTGGACGTCTTGGACGGTCAGCCCGTGGGCGTCCAGTCTCTCGCGGTCGAGCCACAGCCATATCTTCCGTTCCCGCCCGCCGACCATCTTGACCGATCCGACGTCCCTGATGCGCTCCAGGACCTGCTTGACTTCCTTGTCGGCCAGCCTGGTCAATTCCCTGATCGGCATCCGGCCTGAGACCAGCACGGACATGATCGGCGCGGAATCCGGGTCGAACTTCTCTACCACCGGCGATTCGATGTCAGCCGGCAGCTTGGACCGGACGGCGCCGAGCTTCGCCTGGACTTCCTGGTAGGCGACGTCCACATCCTTCTCGAGCTCGAACTCGATCACCACCTGCGACACGTTCTCTGCGCTGGTCGATCGCAGGGACTTTATGCCGCTGATCGTATTGACGGCCTCTTCGATAGGATCGGTGACGGTCGTTTCTATCGTTTCCGGGTCGGCGCCTTTCAGGACGGTAACTATGGAAACTATGGGGATATCCACCTTTGGAAACAGGTCTATGCCCAGGCGCTGGAACGAGACCAGGCCGAATACGACGATGGCCGATATGACCATTGTCGTGAAGACCGGCCTGCGGACCGCGATTTCGGATAGGATCATCCCTGGCGTCTCCGCGGCGATGCCCGCATCACCTTCCTGCGGGCGCCGTCATCCCTTCCCTCAGTGCCGAGCCTCTCGGCGCGACGGCTATGCGGTCGCCTTGCGCCAGCCCGGACTCGACGATCGCCTCGCCCGTCAGCACGGCCTCAACCGTGACGGGCCGCCTGACCAGTTTGCCGTCCTTGCCGAGAACGAACACGAACGTCCCGTCGCCATCCCTGACCACGGCATCCTGAGGTACGACCACGCTCCCGGCCGCTCCAGCACCTCCGGCCGCCGGTTGCGAAACCTCGCCCTTCACGAACGCCCCCGGAACAAGCGCCCCGAGCTTGTCCGGCGGTACGGCGGCTCGGAATGTGAAGGTTCCGGTCTGGACGTTTACGGTAGGGCTGACGGCGGTTACAGGGAGGGAAAGCGGTTCCGCGAGGAGTTCGGAAGATATTGACACGGTGGAAACGCCGGGCTTGACGGCGGCCATGTATTTTTCCGGCAGGTAGAACTCGGCCTCGATGTGTTCCAGCGACACCAGATGGAAGACCTCCGTGACCGGCATTGTGTTCAGGTAGTCCCCTACGCCCCTGAAGCGCGCGACGATCACGCCTGAGAACGGGGCGCGTACTACGGCGTCGCGCAGTGCCTTTTCCGCTCGGGCCAGCGCGGCCCTGGCCTCGGCCGCCTGCGCCTCGGCCAGCCGCACGGCAGTGGGCGTCGGTCCGGCCTCGGCCTCTTTCAACTGAGCCTTGGCGGCATCCAGCGCGGCGCGCGACGTGTCTAGCCGCAGCTGGGCCTCCTCTACGCGCCTCTCCGGAACGGATTTCTCTGCCGCAAGGCGCTTCATCCTTTCCAGATCCTTCTCGGCATCGCGCACGGCAGCATCGAGACGCCTGACCTCGGCCGCCATCGCCTCCCGCTTCTCTGGTCTCACCCACGCCGTAAGGTCCGCAAGCGCCGCCTCTGCGCGCGCCAGAGCGGCCTTCGCTTGTTCGACAGCAAGTACAAGGCCTTCCTCGTCCTGCCGCCACAATTCCTGCCCCTTCTCCACGCGAGCCCCGACATCCAGCGGTCTCCCCCCGACTTCCGCGATTGCCGTTATCCGGCCGCTGACATCCGGACCTATCATGGCGGTCTTCAGCGAGACGATCCTGCCGGTAGCCTTTATCGGGCCTGGAGCGATCGGGCGGACTTCCACTACCCTGGTCCCTTCTGGAGCCGTCTCCTCCCCGCTCCGTACCGCCGCCGGCATAACAATGGCAGCGGCGGCCGCCGCGATCATAGCGGCTGCATTTGCCGCTAATGAGCGACCTGCGCCGAAGCGCCCGCCGCGGCCGGTCTCTCCCGGGAACCGCGGTGTTGCGGCGGCGCCGCCGGCCGCATTCGACCGGGCTATGCCCGTCCTGCTCCGCTCGCGAATCGTTCCTAGCGAACGCATTTTCTCCTCCACCGCCTCCGTTCCGCGGATGCCTCTCCGTCCGGCGGACCGCCGTTTATCGCTGCGGGGGCGATCCTCCCTCCGATCGAGCTTCTTTCTCGGGCGGTCCCGCTTCCTCCGGCCGCCCCTTCGTCCCGGACGGGTCATTCTCCGCAAGTTTCGCGTCCGCCCGTCCCGCCTCCGCCTGGCGCGCATTGCCTTCCGCCGCTGCGCCCCCGCGGCGGTCGCCGCTCTTTTCCCGCACCGGGTCTTTTAACGATCCGAAACCTTCGGACGGGCGCGGCCTGCCGAATTTCCTGACCGGCGCGCGGCCCGACATGTCCGGCGGCGGGCCTTCCTTGCTGAGGCATGCGGCGTCGAGTTCTTCGAGCGATTGCAGATAGGCGGCGCGGGTTCCCTCGACGTCTGCGCGTGCCGCCTGGAGCCGCGCCTCCGCCCCCAGCCTGTCCGCCAGCGTTGCAACACCTTCCTTCAGGTGCGCCTCCGCCTCGGCCATCGCCGCCGCCTCGCTCGCCGC
>CALKMO010000059.1 GCA_937991785.1 uncultured bacterium
CGGAAGAAAAAAGCGAGACGAGGGGCCTCGTTTAATGCTTGCCGCTCTACGAAAACCGTTGGGGTAAAAATCGAGAGAAACGCCGAGTTCGAGGTGCGCTCTCTATGAAGCGTTGAGGTGAATCCGCCCCGCTCGCGCAGAAATCTCCCTATCGTCCGTAAACAGCGCAACCGGCTCTTCTTGCCATTGTTAGGAAGGCGGGGAAGATTTATAGTTTGTATTTCTGGCCGCATCGTGCCGAACGCGAATGGGTGCCGCACAAGGCGAACTGCGTCGGGCGTGTACTGCAGCAACGCCGCATGAAGAAGAGGAATTGCGACATCTACGCTGGCCCGCTCATTGGCCGCATTCCTTGGAGGGACCTATGGGGATGGGATCGCAACGACTTGCGACGGCTTGTGCAGAAACAACCTTGGCTCTCTTAGCTCTCGCCTTGGCGTTCGGATCCGGCCAAGGAATGGTATCGGAAGATGGCGTGCAACCGGAGGTTAACGAAAAAGGTGGTGCTGTTGAATCTATAAAAGGAAAAACCGATCGCGAAGGGAATGCTGCATCGGGAACGACGGCGAACGGCCATCGGGATGTTAAAGAACGGCCTCGGGACGGGGGGACGCCATACAAAGGGGAAGGCGACCGAAGCGCGGGCGGAGAAGCCGCAACCGGAAAGGACGCCGAGGCCGAAAATCACTACGCAGACGCCGAGGCCGGCTATTCTCTGACGATACCGCGCGGATGGCGCAAGGTTACTGATAAGGAAGTCCGCGAGATATTCCGGGGAATGCTCAAGGCGTTCGGCAAAAAGGCGGTTGAAACAGTCCTGCAGCGGCCGCCCGTCTATTTCGAAGGTCCTAACCCGCGCGATCCCATGAAGATATGGGAGAACTTCGGCGTCGGGCATATACCTACGACTTTCATCCTCGATCCGGGCAGACTGGATGAGTACCGCGGAATGGTCGAGAAACAGCTGAAGTCCGAGGAGACGCCATACGAAGACGCGCGCGTTAATTTTGTAGAGATAAGCGGCATCCTCTCTATCAGGATAGACTACGCGACAAGGCGCAGGGCCATATCGCCGCTCAAGATGCTCGTCTCGCACGTCCTAATCCCAGCCGAAGACAGGACATTCGAACTCGTATTTATATTCGATCCTTCGCGAAAGGAGGAGATGGAAAGAGTGATGGGAGAAGTGCTGGATTCTTTCGTCGTGACCAACCCTCCGAAATTTTCCTGGTCATCGAAGTGGACGCGGATAGCAATCCTGACCGCGGCCGGCTTCGTCGGAGGCGTCTTCTTGGGTCTGCTGATTCAGCGCCTGTCGAACAGGCGCAGGTCTTCCGTCAGTCCTTCAGATAAAGAAATGAAGGTCGGATAGAAGACCGCTCCGCAAACTTGCCTCGAAGCTGACGGTTCGGTACGACCATCTAACAGGCATGAGATGCGGAGTCTGAAGCCGCCATGCGTGGCTTGGCGTAATGGTGCAGGGAAACGCGGCGGCTTGCCGCAACCGAAACTGAGTCTAGGATCTCGCGACGGCTCTTCCGATGATCTTTGGCGGTCCGTCGCCGTAGCAACGTTTGCATTCGGCCGTTGGATGAAGTCGGACGAGTCGGCAAACTATTTTCGGAGAAACATTTTGGCGGGCGCACCACGTTTGAGAAAATCATCCGCCGGGCGGGTTTGGTTCCGTGACAGAAGCTATGGCATTCCCTACGGGC
Organism: uncultured bacterium; assembly: GCA_937991785.1. Lineage (GTDB taxonomy): Bacteria > Planctomycetota > SZUA-567 > H5-PLA8 > CALKMO01 > CALKMO01. Next base: position 1,716 of record CALKMO010000059.1, read on the forward strand.
TTCCCGCAAAAGCGATCTTGTGACCGCATTCCCGTCACCGATAATGACGAAGTGGCCTGGTAACTCGCCGACAATCGCGATGAAGCATTATGTGGGCGTCACGGATAAGGTTTTTGAGTAAGCACGATCTTAGGATTTCCCGGCGCAAAATCTGACACAAAATCCGACGTATTCCGCGATGAAGCTGCAAGAACCCTTTGGCGATGACAGGGAGGAGCTGCTATCTTAATGGCCGTTCCTCCGCAGGTTACTGAGCTTTTTCGAGATTGTGGCAATTCCCCAATAAGGTAACTGGCGCGCCCGGAGGGACTCGAACCCCCAACCTTCGGTTCCGAAGACCGAAGCTCTAATCCAGTTGAGCTACGGGCGCTACCGTACGCTCCCCAGAATATCTGCCCGCGGCCGATCGTCCGCAAACGGTCGCCCTATTTCTCCCAGGCAAGGCTACTTCCGTGATGCAGTTCCCCCCACAAACCGATCCGTCGCCGGCCCGCCCGGCTCCATAGCGCCGGCGCTTCAGCCGCGAAGCGTAGGGGGCCCGGCCGGCGACCAGCCGTTTTAAGCCACGCGATTCAGCGACCAAGCGAACGGACTCTTCAAGCATTCCAATTTTACGCCATCATTCGCCGTCACGCAACGTTCTGGTGCTTCGACAGACATTCTGAAGATCGGTTGGAGATGCGCGGAAGGGCGGCGGAGATGACATAATCCCCCCATTCCCCCAGTTCGCCGGTCTTTCTCGATTTCAGTTCAGGTCTCGATTATCGGCCGAATACAAGACACAAGGGGACGTGAACGCCCGCTCAAAAGACTCCGGCCGGGCGTTTCCGTGAGTTCCTTATCTTCTCAAGACCCCTCTGCAATCCAAACTTCACCTCGCAAAATTCTCCGTACTTGCCGGTATTCATATCGAGACCTTTCTCATGGCGGCACTCCGATCCCTTAGGTTTAGCAAAGAAAAAGGAGAGAAATCCGGGTGCCGCCTCATTCTATAATTTTTCATCATTTCTTTAGAAATGAGCCCTAATTCCCAAATAATCTATTCCTCCTCCTTCTCTTTTTCTTTCTTTACCGCCACACGGCCACTTCCAACAGCCGCAACCATCTCGTCTTGTTTTTGAGACCGTCTGGTCTCTTCGTATATTTATTGACCCCCGATTATTTTTAGAGGCGCACATAAGGTTGCCGATATAAACGAACAGGCTTTGTTGCTTAATTCGCGCCATAACTCCATTCGAAGCAATGCGTTGAGCAAAAAAGCATTTACTGCGACCAGCGTTATAACTTTTTGTTTAGCAAGGCGTTATGTCTTTTATGCAACAAAGCCAAACGAACATGAAACTGATAGAAAGCGCCGACGAACTGGAGCGTCGCTGCTTCCATCGCGCTATCGACGAGACAGAGTTTTGACTGCCGGCGTCCGCATGTCGTGGCGCGGCCCCGCGACACAGGTAAAATCCGAGTAATCTTTCGGCGAAAGCTTGAGCCGTTCGGCGAGATACCGCCATCCTGAAACGCTCCCTTTCACCGCCGGGGAGATAGTCGAGCGGGGGAGAAGCGAACGATTGCCATGAAAAAAGTCCTCGGCTTGACGGTCTCGGTTATATTTTTGTGGAGCCTCAGCCCGGCCTTGATCAAGCCGGCCGTGCGCGGCGGAGTATCGCCGCTGGCCCTGACCGCCTATGGCACCGCGGCGGCGTTTGCGTTCCTCGCGGCGGCCACGCTGGCGCGCGGGCGGATGGGCGCAGCCGTCGCTATTGCACGCCGTAACGCCGGTCTGCTTCTGGCGATGGCGGTCTCCGGCTGGATCGTGTACCCGCTGTTGTTCTACCCGGCCTATCGCTACATGCCCGCCGGCCATGCGTTTCTCATCAACTACCTGCATCCGATATTTACGATGTTGCTGGGCAGGCCAGCGGCGGCGGGGGTCTTTCGTCGCGCGTTCCGGGCAAAGGAACCGGCCGGCGGGGCCCCTCCCGCTCCTCCGTTTATCTCCCTAGCGATCCCCGTGGCGCTGTGTTTCGGCGGCGTGGCGGTCGTTGCGCTCGCCGGTACGGAAGGCGACGGGGCGGAAGGGTCTTTCGCCGCGCGGATGTTATGGTCATTCCTGCTGGCCGTGGCGGCGGCGAGCTGGGGCCTGTACTCCAACCTTCGCAGGAACCTTCGCGGCCAGGAGGGAGAGCCGGTATCCGGCGCCGACGACCTGGCCACGCTGTGGGCGGCGGGGCTGGCGGCGGCGATGCTGTTCGCGATCTCGATGGCGGTGGGAGGCGCCGGATCAGCCACGGGCGGCGGATCTTTCGCGGACGCTATTCGCCAAGACCTTGGCGACGGCTCCGTAGCATGGGATTCCCCATGCGTATGGATCGTCGCGGCCGTCGGCCCGGTCGAATTGCCGGCGCTCGTGCCCGTACTGGGCAGCGGCCTTCTGGTGATGGGCATCGGCTACACGCTCTGGTTCTCGGCGCTCTCGACCGCCGCCAGGGCCGGCGCCGAACACCTCGTGCCGCCGATGATCTTCGCCGTCCCGATCCTCGGCATGGCGTGGTCCGCGCTTCTCCTCGGCGAACCGCTGTCCTCCGCAGCGATACTCGGCGCGGCCATGATAATCGGCGGCAACGCCTGGCTGCACATCTCCGGCGATAGGCGCCGCCGGGGAGGCGCGCCGAAGCCACGGGCTGGAACCGCGCACCGATAAAAACGTCCGCTTGCGGCGCCTCGCCGTACGGCTGCCGCGGGATTCACTTGACGATCCGCGAAACTATCTTGACGTCGTCCACGCCGCGGGCCTCGGAACAGACGACCAGAAACTTCCCCTCTGAGCCGGCGCATACCGACGCGCGCAGGGGTACGGTTTTCCCGACCGTTCCGTCGAAAATCGCGAACGGCGCGCCGCCGTCGGACGGTTTGCCTTCGGGCGTCAGGAATACGCCGAGTATACGCCGCGCGAGTTTCTCGCCCCCCTTGTCTTTACCCGCCGACAGGATCGCGTCCTCGACCAGCAGACACCTGCCGCCGGCGGATGCCATCGAGACGCAAGGCTCGCCGTTGAGCCTTTCAGGACCGAAGACGGCGAAAGACGGCCCCCCGATCCCTTTTCCCTCCCCATCCGCCGCACAGACGGCAACGCAATCCTTCCTCAGGTAGGCCTTGCCTTCCCCCTGCCCCGAACCCTCCGACGGCGCCGCCACGAGGAATCGCCCGCCGATCCAAGCGGCCGCCGGCGGATTATGTACCTTCCTGTTGTCAAGGCACAGTCGGCCGTGCGACGCTCCGAACGCCGCCATCGTCGCCGTCTGCGCGAACGGTTTCCCTTCGGGCATGGAGACGGCGCACGACGTTATGCCCACACGTTTATAATCCGGTCCGTACTCGCCGTCATAGGCGGCCACCAATACGGAATTCTCGCCAGCGACCGCAGACGGGTTCCATACCTTCAGCAGCATCTTCTCGCCGCTCAGCGCGGCCGGCTTTTCATGATCTCGATCATCCCAATCGCTCTCCCGGGAGCGTCCCGTTGAACGGTGAAATCGTGCGATCCATCACTCGCTCAGCAAAACACCGTTTATATTGAATTTGCCCGGTCCGCCGCGCCTGGAATAGACAAGCAGGCTCCTGCCATCCCCCGAAGAAGCCAGCGCGGGATGGCGGAGCTGCACGCCGGGTTCGGCGGCTACGGTGACGCCGGCGAGCTTCTTCTCCGCAGCCTGCTTGTACTCGGCCGAATGGACCACGGCGCGCAGATCGCCCTTGTTGGAAGCCTGGACGGCGCAGCCGCCGAGGTCCAGCGGCATCCCGTCTTCTATCGAGAAGCGCGAGGCTACCATCTTTACGCTTACCGGCTTGTGATCCCTGTTATCGGTTCCGGCCAGTTCCGGAACCTGCTCGACGACCGCCACGAAGTTTTTCCCGTCGAACGCGGCGGCGCACCGCATGTCGTTTCTCGGAGCGAACCTGTCCTGCAACCCGGCGACCATCGCGCACGAGCCGGCGCCGGTCGCCGGATCCTTGACGAACACGGCGTGGTACCAGTTATTGTAGCTTCCGTGCTCCCCGCGGCCGTTGGAGAAGGCGAACGCCTTCTTGACGACCGGGGCGGCGGCGAAGCAATACGTTTGCGCCATGAATCCCGGTATCTTCCAGGGGCCGGCCTGCCCGTCGGGCGATACGCGGACGCTCCATGGCTGGCCGGGAGACCAACCCGTGGTATTGTGGCTCGCCACGATCCCGTAGCCTTCGCCATCCCATGCGGCGTAGGGCCTCAGCAGGCCGAAGGGCGCCTTCGACAGTTCGCGTCCGCCGGCCTCGGCAGGCTTGCCGTCGCGCACCAGCGTGCCGTAAAGCTGGTAAAGCTCGGGCTGGAAGCCGGGCCTGACGTCTGACCACACTATAAGGCTCGATCCCTTCCCGTCCGATGCGACCGCCGGATATATCTGGTTGCCGGGCGCGGCCGCGACAGCGAATCCGTCGGCGTCCAGTACCTTGCCGTCGGGACTCACTCGCGCCGCGTACAGGTCCCAGTCGCGTCCGTTGCGGTAATCCTGCCAGGCGACCAGGAAATTTGCGCCGTCGAATGCGACCATGGGGTATGCCTGGAAGCCGGCCGCGGAGCAGACCGCGAAGCCCTGCTGGTCGAGCGGCTTCCCGTCGGCGGAGACACGCGCCGCCGATATGTTCGTGTCCTTGACCCCGGCCATCGCCTCGCCTTCCTGCCAGACAACCAGATAGACCCCCTTGCCGAAGGCGACATCGGGCCATCGCTGATCGCCCCCTTCCAGCCCGGGCGTAATGTCGAATGGTCTGTCTGCCTTCAGTTCCGATCCCGGAGCCGCCGCAGAAATGCTCCCTGCCAGGCATGCCGCCAAAATAAAGGCGTATGCTCGCTCAGACGCCGACAGCATCCCGAACCCCTCCATGTCCATGTTGCAGGCGGCTGGCCTCATTCCGCCTACACCTATCGGCGAAGCCTGCCCGCCCGCACCTTTGACGCCGAACATCCATCGCTACCCGGAATTCTCCGCCGCCTCGTCGACCTATCCCATCAACCTTCAGGATAAAGCGCCTCCAACTCGCCCTTCCATGGCCGGCGCGGGAAACGCCGTCTACTCCGCCGGCGGTCGCGCGCTATTTCCCGCTTCCCGCCGGACGCACGCGGACCCACATGCTCCGCGTATGGAACGGCCCCGGGGCGTTCCCTT
>CALKMO010000060.1 GCA_937991785.1 uncultured bacterium
CGGCGCCGCGGCCGTTCTTTCCGGACGCCCGGCCCGGACCGTGGCGCGCATCTTCATGAGGCGATGTTTCCCTTGCCGTGCGTGCGGCTCGCGGGCGGGCATCCGCGGGTTCGGTTATCCTTGCGGTGGGCGCCTTGGCTACGGCAGAAGGCACGCGAGACCTGCCCGTGGGCCTTCCGGCATCTTCGGAACGGTTCGCATGGCCGGCGCGGGCGGGATGGAACGGAACGGCGCCGGCGGCGGTTCCCCGAGTCGTTACCGTCGAGCCGCGGGAAGGCGCGGCATGCGCGCCCGCGGGAGTCCGGGGAGAGGCAGACGCAGGCGGCGAGGACATGCCGGCCCGCGCCGCACCGGCAGGCAAAGACCTTTCGGCAGCTTGGCGGGAAACCTTATCCAGGTATGCCGGCGGACTGCCGGCCGGCAGGCAGGCTTCGGACGGATAAGAGGCGCCGTCCCGACCGAGGAGATCGTGCTTGTGCACGCATTTGCCACAAAAACATTCCGCCCCAAGCCGAACCGCCTCGCCCCTCTCGATCTCCTCGCGCCCGATCGGCTTGCCGCAATAATCGCAGAGGACGCCCGGCTTAAGCATGACATCACCAGGGTTCATTACGTCTTGCGGTTCTGAAACATGGTGGCGCCGAAGAAGGTCCCTTCGTCTATCTTAAGACCAAGCAAATAGCTGAAACGTTTGCCCCCGCGTCCCTGAACGGGAACGGCCTTGTGCCACACGAGCTTACAAGAACCGCGGAAGACCACGTCGCCGAGTTCGTCTATGAGCGTTACTTTGATTCGATAGTCTTCGCGAAGGACTTCCTTACTCAGATCTTCCCTCGTCGCCGGTATATGCACCCTCATACCGGTCTCGCTGATGTCCTCGACCAACCCGGTATCGCTGGAAAACGGACCCCCTGTCAGTGAAACGCGCGCCGGCAGCCTTACGGGGCTCCGCTTCCTCGAACGGCGGTCGGCTGGTGCCTTGTCGCCTCCGGCCGAGCAAACCATAAGGATATACTCCAACCGAGCCCTAGCCGCGAACCTGGCTTGCCCCCCAAAAAAACTTGCATTCACCGGTATCCTATAAGTCTATATACTCCGTATACAAGGAAAAAGTTTTAAATTATGCCGGCGCTTCAGGCGCCCGCCAGCCGACCGCACCCCGCGTTGGATATGTCGGGCATGGTGGTATCGCCGCAGAGACTGGTGCCGAGGGCGGGAGTCGAACCCGCATGGGCGTTACCCCACTAGCTCCTGAAGCTAGCGCGTCTGCCAATTCCGCCACCTCGGCGCGAAAGGCCCGAACCAACGGCCGCTGGTGGAGATGAGGGGATTCGAACCCCTGACCTGCGCATTGCGAACGCGCCGCTCTACCAACTGAGCTACATCCCCGCGCTCACGAAACGGCAGTCTAGGCAAAGGCCGCCCCATGTCAAGGAATGTTATTGAATCGCGGAAAGATATCCAGACATCGCACCCATGGTAGAGAGCGAGACAAGAACGATTCCAATGTCCATTCCATCCGCCTGCGCTAGGATGGGAGAAACAGGGCGCGCCCTGCCAAGGGCGCTAAGCACCCGCGCATGTATGGGCGCAGAATCAATATCAATAAACCCTTCACCTTTGACTTCTATATGGGATGCGCCTGTTCGCGTGTGAGCGCAGCGGTTGCGCGCCCCTGCGCCCATCTCAACCATTGCGAGAGGGAAGGGGCTTGCGCCTGCGCGACGCGCAGCCGCCGGCAGCCGACGCATGGCGGACCCTGCCGCCACCTCTCGTGCCAGTGCCAATCAGTCAAAAAAACGCGGCGTCTCCTTTCCGCGTACCTGCTCGATTTGACCGAAACCCATAAATCAACCGCACAATCCCCCAGAAATTCATCTCTGCCCGGGAAAAATCCGTGAAAAATTTACTCCTCCTCCGAAAAATATCTGCAACTTCTTATTTTTAAAAGGAGTTATGTTCGTAGAATTCGCGCGCGCAACGTGTTGTCGGACAATGGGTTGCGAAAACGCGTTCCAAGACCTCGTTTTTTCTCCGCGTAAGAGGCGCTTTTTACCCATTTATATATTATGGGGGGCAGATAGTTCCGACGGCAGTAGGGGCACTGCGTGCAACAGACTGAGGCGCATGTAGCGCTCATGGTGGCTTGGCGGGGCGGATATTAGCCGGCGATTTGCCGATCGCTTAAGCATCGTTGCGGCCCGCGCAGCGAGGGGAAGAGATGTGCGAGCGGCTTATCTGGGGGAAGGCCCGCTATATTTCGGTGTGCTGGCGACGGATATGTCCCCTCATTAAGCCCGACCGGCGCCAGCAATTCCGATGCCGAACATACTTCATAATAACATTCATCCAAAGATGAGTAGAAGCGGGAATTTGTGGATGGACCGGACGTTGCGGCAAGACCGAGGGCGATAGGTTCGGGATCGTATCAGGAAGGGGAAAAGAGGGATGGACGGGGCGCAACGCCGTCGGATATATAAAGGTTGGATCTGTCCAGCGGCATCTTCCGAGCCGCGCGGAGAACCGGCGGGCCGTCAGTAAAAGCGAGACCTCCCGGTATAATGGGATCGCAAGGACTTTTTCCCCCTGTCGGCTGCAGGGGCGGAGATCTGTCAAGGAGGTGCCCGATGGGTCGCGGAAGGAGATCGCCGGCCGGCTTGATCTTGGTCTCGATAGGCTTGGCGACGACGGCTGTGTTTATGGCTGGCTGCGCCCTACCTACCGCCAGGCTTGACAGGATACGTCCCGGAATGACCAAGGGGGATGTCCGAAAAATAATGGGCAACCCGATACGCGAACGGTGGGACGAAGGCATCGAGGGAGTCGAGGGCGGAAAGGTCGCCTGGATATATGAGGAGGGCGAAGTGCGCTTCTTTATGCAGGAGGTAGAAAAAGTCCTGACGACGGAGGAACTGGAGAAGGAACGGAAACGGAAGGCTGAGACGGAAGGGGCTGCGAAGAGACCCCGCGCCTACAGGAGGCAGGGCGAGCCGGACAGGCCCTACAGCTTATTCGATAGGTGACTGCGGCCGACAGCCGGCACTTCCCGCCGCCGGGGGGACATTCCGGAACATCGCCGATGAAAAACGGGATGACCTTTTCCAAGACCATTGGACATTGTCCTCGGCGCGCCTGCAACCGAGCGGCCGCCGCCAAGTCATTCCGTATTCCCGCCGCCGTCCATCCGACATCGCCTAATGGCCGATCCCCGCTGCCTTCCGGGAAGGTGCGGGGCTCTTCCCGCGCTGCGCGCGAGGTCTGCGCCGAGAATACCGTTGCGCAAGCGGCCGCGGTGCTTATGGCGGCGCTTGCGATATGCGCCGCATTGCAGGGGGGCGAGGCCAACCCGCTGGCCGCCTTGGAGACGGCCGCGGGAGCGTGGAAGGTCGGCCAGGAAGGACCGTTCGAACGCCGCGCGGTTTTCGGAAACGCAGGCATATCGCTGGATGGTTACAGGGAGCTTGTCCTTAAGGCCGGACTGGCGAAACCTTCGCGGTTCCCAGTGCGCCTGAGGGTTTATTTCGTGTCCCGTGCCGGATGGATGTACCAGGCGGCATATGCTCCGGTACTGCCCCATCCCCAAACGGCGGAGTGGGCGCTGGATCTTTCGGACGATTCCGCCGACTGGATCCCGGTCGGCCATCGCAGGCCCTTCGACGGACAGGCGATCCGGAAAGTATCCGAACTCGGGTTGCGCATAGAGACGAAGGGCGCATACGCCGGGGAAGTAAAGATCCATGAGATTGAGGCGAGAGGACGGGCGCAGGGGGGGGCGTCCGAGGTCAGGATAGTCGGTTTCGACATCGGAAGGACGCCGCGGGGGTTGGGCGGAGGCTCGCAAATTTCCTTTAGAATCAGGCCGCCCCCTCGAAGACCTGAGGATTTCAGAGCAAGCGACGTGCGCGTGCGAATTGACTACTCCGGGGGAAGCCTCGAGGTTCCGGCGTTCTACGATCAATCCTTTTACGAACGGCCGGGCGGAGCGCGGCCGCTGGCAAGGCCGATAGGCGAAGGGGTTTTCCGGGCGCGTCTTCCGAAGAAGGCGTGCGGCGTCGCTTCGATCGCCATACTTCTGAACGGGCGCAGGATCGAAGCCGGAAAACACGACCTGTCGGAGCTTGTCGCCCCGGTGCTGCGTGGCGCAGAGCCGGGCCGGGCGGAAGGCCTGTATCCGGCATCGGGCGATGACCGCCATGATGCGGCCGGAGGGGAGCGCGGAGAGGTTTCCGGCCTTTCGGCGGCGCCGTGGCATGAAGGGTTCCTTGCGGATCCGAAGGCGCCGGCAGACATGCAGGATCCGGTGTTCGAGTTCCTGTCCGGCGCTCCGCTTAGGATGGGAACCGGCGCTCCGGCCCGCGAACTTTACGCCGTGCCGGCGCGGTGCTGGGGACCGGTCTTCGAGTGGGACGCGGAGTGGGGGAGCTGGGCCGGCCTAGGGGCGTTCGACTGGGAGGTCGCATGGCGGTTCGAACGGGTGCTGGCCGAGGCAGCGAGGAGAGGGATAACCGCCGACATCCTTTGGCTCCATAAGAGCATGCTAGAATCGCGCGGCATCTACCGCTGGGGCATGCATCCGCTCAACTCGGCCCGCGGCGGGCCCCTGCCCGCTCCGGGCGATTTCTTCAGCGGGGACGAGGGTCTCGATTACGTCCTGCGGCAAGGCAGGTACGCTCTGGCGAGGTACGGATCGAGTCCGGCTGTGAGCGGGCATCTGGTGGCAGCGGCCGCCGCCGCGCCCGGTGTCGCGGAATGGCATGCCAGGCTAGCCGAGGCTGCCCGCGGATTCCTCGGCGGCGCCCCACTCCGCTCCTTGCATCCTCTGGCTGAAGAGCTTCCCGGAACGAAGGTCCTTTCGTCTTTCGAGCCCGGCGAGGAACTCGAAGGCAGGCTCGTTTCGATGCGGCCCGACAGGTGGTTCGAGGATCGGCCGCCCGACCTGCCGGAAAATGTCGTTATGCTCTACACCGGCGACGAGCGTTCGGGACGGATAGTCGAGGGGCGCGCTTCGCATGGGCGCAGATGCGTCGGCCTCAGGGGAAAATTCCCGGGCGAGGTGTCGCTATATCGCACGGTCGTTTTGCCATCGGTCAGGTTCAGGGAGGCGGCTGGCGACGATTTTTCGGCCTTCGACATTCTGGCCTTCGACGTGTATGCGCCCCCGGACGCCCCCGGCGATTTCCGCGCCGGCGTGCATCTTCGCGACAAGGACGGCTTATGGTACCAGACGCTTTTGCCCGCCCTCCTGCGCCCGGCGGACTGGACCACCCTCCTCGTAGATCTGACGGCCGCGAACATGTCCGGGCTGTTCCCGGTCGGACACGGGAAGCCTTGGGACGAGGGGAGCCGCCGCAGGCTGAGGGAAATAGGCATCCACATCTACGGGACCCGCCCCTACGCTGGCGAGTTCCTTGTAGACCACATCCGCGTATGCCGCCTGCCGAACCCTCTCGCGCGGCGGCCCGCTGCCCCTTCGGTTGCGTTCCTCGGAACGCCTTCGCGAAGCGTCGGAAGATACAAACGTTGGGAAATCCACTTCAGGCTCGGCAAGGAATATCCAAACCCTTACGACCCGGAATCTGTTGACGTCCGCGCAAGGATAACGACGCCGTCCGGGAAGATCGTGATCGTGCCGTGCTTCTATATGGAGCCGTACGCGAGAGAGATGGCCGGCGGCGTCGAGCGCGTCCTGCCGGCCGGCGCGCCACGATGGGCGCTCAGGTATGCGCCGACGGAGGTCGGACCGCATGAGGCGGTTATCGAGGTTTTGGACGGTGGCAGGTGGGAAAAGACGGAAGAGTGGGTGCCGGACAGGCGGTTCTCCCCGGAAGGCATACCAGAAAGGGCTATAGAACGGGATTGGAACATAGGTTATCTCAAACTCCACCCCTACGGCCGGCGGAAAACGGCCAGAGTGCATTTCGTTCCGGGAAAAGTGGCGGCGGAGTCCGAGCCGGTGGCGTTCGAATGCGTCCCCAGCAACTCGCCCGGCTTCGTCCGAGTCTGCCGGAAGGACCCGCGGTGGCTGGAATTCGACGACGGGACCTTCTTTTACCCCATAGGGCCCAACCTCCGCTCGCCCTCGGATTCCCGCCGCCCGTACTTCGATCCCAGACGATGGACCGATGAGGAAATCGCCAGGATCGCAGCCCGCGGAACATACCAGTACGACGATTACCTCGACGCCTTCGCCGCAGCCGGCATAAACTGGACCCGCGTTTGGATGTGCCCCTGGTGGGGGGCGTTGGAATGGCGCAGGGACTGGCCGGATTATCAAGGTCTGGGACACTACAGCCAACCGAACGCGTGGCGTCTGGACCATATCGTCGAGACCGCCGAAGAAAAAGGCATATACCTAAACCTTTGCCTCACCAACCACGGCCAGATCAGCCTCAGAATAGACAGGGAATGGGACCATAATCCATACTCGCAAAGGTTCGGCGGGCCATTGAGGGCGCCGATGGAGTTTTTCACAGACGGTGACGCGAAGATATTGCACGCCAACAAGCTCCGCTACGTGGTTGCGCGATGGGGATACAGCTCCGCCATAATGGCATGGGTATTGATGTCGGAGATAGAATTTACCGAGGAATACTATCCGGACCTGCGCAGCTGGAACGGGCCTCCCAGGGATGGTCCGGCGACTCATATACGGGACTGGCACGCCGAAATGGCTGCGTTCCTCAAGGAAATGGACCCGAACCGCAGGCTAGTCGGCACCCATTTTTCGCACCCATGGAGGGGACAGACGATCTTTTCGCTCCCGCAACTGGACCTTGCCATGTCCAATGCCTACAGCGCCTTCGAACAGCTGGCCGGAGGAAAATGCGAAGCGCCTGAAGCGCTCTACGAGTACTACTTCGGAGGGCCGAGGAACTTCGAAGGCATGGGAGCCTACGGCAAGCCGGTCATGGTCGAAGAGCAGGGCCGCCAC
>CALKMO010000061.1 GCA_937991785.1 uncultured bacterium
CGCGCTCCGCCGTCGGCCGGCCGCGCCCCCCCCGGTCGAGCGAATCTCCGCGCCATGTCGCCTAATCCTCCCGCAGAAAGCGCCTCAATTCAACCGCCGGCCCGCAGCGCCGGCGGAAAATTCCGCGCCGGCATCCGTACCCGCGCGCCGCCGCCGTCCGCGCCAAGCCTAGGGTGCATAGACGGCGTACTTGGGTTCCCACATATTTGCGTCCACCGCCCGTTCCACGGACTCGATCGGATCCGGCGGTACGATCCCGCATCTCTGCAGCTCGAGCACGACCGCGACCGCGATCCGCCGAGACGCCGCCCGCACTTCGTCCACCGGCGGATAAAGCGGCGCGCCGGGATCTTTGTTCGACGGGGCCATCTCCGCCAACGCCTCGGCCGCCGCCACGAACACCGAATCGGGTATGACCCTCGCCCCGCAGGAAACCGCACCCAGGCCTATGCCGGGGAATACGAAGGCGTTGTTGCACTGGCCGATACGCACGGCCTTCCCGTCAACCTTGACGTCAGGGAAGGGGCTGCCGGTCGCCACCAACGCGCGTCCCCCTGTCCAGGCCATGATGTCGGCCGGTTTCGCCTCGCATTTCGAGTTAGGGTTGGAAAGCGGGAATATGACCGGCCGCTCGGCGCCGGCGGCCATATCCCTTACGATGGCCTCCGAGAACGCCCCCGGCTGGGCCGATACGCCTATGAGCATCGTCGGCCTTACGTTTCTTACTACATCCTCCAGAAGGACGGCTTCGCGCCCGCCGAGATCCCACGCGGATATGCGCGCGGGGTCCTGGGCGAACTCGCGCTTTTGATCTTCCAGATCCCTTCGCCCCAGGTGCACCAAGCCGCGGCTGTCCACGAGCCATATGGCCTTACGCGCATCCGCATCCTTCATCCCGGCCTTGACCATCGAGGCTACGATCTGTCGCCCGATCCCGATGGCCGCCGAACCGGCGCCGTACATCACCACCCGCTGCCGCTCCCAATTCGTTCCGGAAACGCGCATCGCCGCCATCAGCCCGGCCAACGTCACCGATCCGGTTCCCTGCACGTCGTCGTTGAACGAACACACCTCGTTCCGATACCTGTCAAGCAGGCGGATGGCGTTGTCCTTGCCGAAATCCTCCCATTGGAGCAGCGCGCCGGGGAATACCTTCTTCACCGCCTTAACGAAGGCGTCCACGAACGCGTCGTACTCCGCCCCCCTGATGCGCTCATGCCTCCAACCGAGGTACAGCGGATCTTCCAGCAGTTCGCGGCGGTCGGTGCCGCAATCGAGGAGCACAGGCAGCGTTTTCGCCGGATGAATGCCGGCGCACAGCGTATAGAGCGTGAGCTTGCCGACAGGTATGCCCATGCCGCCAAGGCCCTGGTCTCCCAAACCGAGTATCCTTTCCCCATCGGTCACGACTATCACGCTTACGTCAGAGAACGGCGCCCCCCGGAGGATATCCTCGGCGCGGGACTTCTCCGTCGCCTGTATGTAGATCCCTCGCGGACGCCTGAATATCCGGCTGTACTTGCGGCAGCCCTCCCCAACGGTAGGCGTGTAGACGATCGGCATCATCGCAGTCGGGTTCTCATAGAGCACGCGGTAAAAGAGCGTTTCGTTGGTGTCCTGCAGGGCCGTAAGGAAGAGATATCGATCGAAGTCGCCTATGAGCCTGGAATAGTTATCCATGACCCGTTCGACCTGCTCGCGCAGCGAGAGGACCCTCGTCGGCAGCAGGCCGCGGAGTCCGAACCGATCCCGCTCCTCCTCCGTGAACGCGTCTCCCTTATTGTAAATCGGGTCGTTGAGCAGCTCGCGTCCCCTGAGCGGCGCGCGGAGCGTGTCCTCGCCCTTTTCGATGTCTCGCATCAAGCCAAAAGGCCGCATCTTCGTTTCCCGCCCCCTTCATCCAACTCCGCCATTCCCTATTCCGCCTTCCGCATTTCTACGGCTGTCGCCGGTATGCAGGCGCGCCGGACAAGCTTACGCGAATTCCGCGCGCGGCCAAGCGAAAACGCGCGGGATACCGGAGAGCCCGCAGCCGACGATGCTACCCCCGCGCCACGGTCCGCGGCGAACCCGCCCGATCGGCGGCCCCCGAAAGCCGACAGGACGTCCCGGCGGGAGCCGCCGGACCTTGCCGCCGCGATCGTCCGCGTTCTTCAAGATGGAGGCGCGCCCTGCCGATCGCCGCCGCCTCACGAGGGGGCGCCTGAGGCATCCCGCGTCCGCCGCTCGGACCGCCTCATGACTGCCAGCCACACGGCGGCGGCTCCCGCGGCTCCCGCCAGATCGGCCAGCCAATCCATCAGGGAACAGTCCCTGCCCGGCACGAATGCCTGGTGCAGCTCGTCCGTCGCCCCATAGGCGGACGCCATCGCCGCAGCCAATATGCATGCCGCCAAGTGGCGGCCCGGCAGGGCAACATCCAAGGCGAACAGGTACAGCGCGGACAGGATAGCGTATTCGATGAAATGGGCCACCTTGTCGGCAGCCGGGAACGGAAGCCGCGGTATCGCCGCCGCAGGCAGCCGGAAGCTCGATCCCAGGAATATCGCGGCCATCCATAGCAAGGCAGGAATCCACCGCCGCCACGAAGAAGGCCGGGCGGCCGACCCGCTGGCCGCCGCCGGACCCGGCGAACGGTCGCCGCGCGGCCCGCAGGGCCGGGGCTCGCCGGGAACGAGCGCGCTCATCGGATGTAGACCACCTG
>CALKMO010000062.1 GCA_937991785.1 uncultured bacterium
GCTCGGAGCGGCCGTCTTCTACTTCTGGATGTTTCTCTCGGGCGGGTCGGCGGAAGAATGCCGCGCCGCCGGTCTGCTCTTCGATCGCCTCGAGGCCGGCCCATGGAGGCCTTCCTTCCTTGTCCGCGCGCGGGAAATCCGCTGGGACATACTGGCCGCGCATATCCCCGAGTTCCTCGCGATGGTCATGGTGACCGGGATCACGATACTGCTGAACGCCACCGGCCTGGACCTGACTGCAGGGGAGGACGCCGACTTCGACCGGGAACTGCGGGCTGCGGGGCTGGCCAACATGGCCTCCGGGGCGCTCGGCGGGATGCCCGGCTACCAGTCCATCAGCCGGAGTCTGATCAACCTGAAGGCCGGGGCGTCCGACAGGCTGGCGGGGATATGGTGCGCCGCGCTGTGTTTCGCGGCGGCGACGATGGCGCCGGGGCTGTTCTCGTACTTCCCGAAGCCCGCGCTGGCCGGCCTGCTCTTGTACCTGGGCGCATCGCTGCTGGCGGAGTGGGCGGTCCTGTCGTACCGGAAGCTGCCGCGGCGGGAGTACGCGCTCATCCTGCTCATACTCGCGGTCATCGCGTGGAAGGGGTTCATAGCCGGCGTAGCCTTCGGGATCGTGGTCGCGTGCGTGCTGTTTGCATTCAGCTACGGCCGTACCGGCTGCATCAGGTACGAATTCGACGGGGCCGGCCGAACCTCGAACGTCGAACGATCCATCGAGCAGATGGAGGCGCTCAAGGGCAAGGGAAGCGAGACATACGGAATCGGCCTCCAGGGTTTCCTCTTCTTCGGGACGTCGAACGAAATACTCGATCGCGTCAGGTTCCGGCTGAATTCCTCCGCCCCGCCCTTGCGCGTCGTCGTGGATTTCCGCTTCGTGAGCGGCATGGATTCGTCTGCGGCCGTATCGTTCGTCAAGCTGAGGCAGGTATGCGCCTCACGCAGCGTGGCCCTGGCGTTCTCCGGCCTGAACCGGGCGTTCCGCGAAAATCTGCGGAAGGGCGGCGCGATCGGGGACGACGCGCGCGAGTTCGAGGACCTCGATCGCGCCATGGAATGGGTCGAGGACGAAGTGCTGGCGCGCGAGGGTGCGGCGGACGAAACGAGCGGCGAGGAACCGGATCTCGAGCGGCGCCTCGCGCCGCATTTCGACAGCGACGCGCTGGCGAGATTGCTGGAAGTTCTGGAGACCGTGGACCTTCAGGCGGGGGAGTTCCTGTTCAGACGGGGCGATCCGGGGGACTCGCTGTACTTCGTGGAGAGCGGACGCGTCAGCGTCACCGTGCCGCTCGACGGCGGCGGTTCCGCGCGCCTGCGGGCCTTCGGCGCGGGCACAATAGTCGGCGAAATGGGACTTTATTCGGGCCGGCCGCGGTCGGCGGACGTAGCTGCGGATCGGCGCAGCAGGGTCAGGCGGCTTACGCGCGGCAGCCTCGATGATCTCGAAAGGGACTTCCCGCGGGCCGCGATACAGTTCCACAATTTCGTCGCGAAAGTCCTCGCAGCCAGGCTGGCTGCGGCGAACGAAGGGATCCGATCGCTCATGTAACCTAACGCGGCGCCGCCATTGACCGCGGAAGCCTCATCCCTTCCTGAAGTGCACGGCCAGGAATATCTCGGCTTCCTTTCGGTCGAGGTTCCTTATGGAATGCCTTACGTCGGCCGCGTACACGGCCGCGTCGCCAGCCTCGAGGACGCATTTCTTGCCGCCCGATATTATCTCGAACCGCCCGCTCACAGCCGCGGCGACCTCCTCGGTACGCGGGAAATGCGGCGACGAGTTCAGGCTGCCCGACGGGGAGAAGCGCAGCACGTACAGCTCAAGATCCTCCGCCATCTCTATCGGGGAAATGATCTGGATCTCGCAGCCCTTCTCCCTGAGCACCGGCGCGCCGGTCCGCCTTATGACGGTGAGCCGCGGCTGCTCGGCCCCTTCGCCCAGCAGGTCGCCGAGCGATGCGTCCAGCCCGCGCGCAATCTTCCAGACGGTGGCCACTGTCGGGTTGGTATGCTCCTGCTCGATCTGGCTCAACATGGCCTTGCTCACGCCGGACCTGCGGGCCAGCTCGTCCAGCGAAAGGCCGCGGCGCTTGCGAAGCGCAAGCATGCTCCTGCCGAGCCTAGGCGGGGCCGGGACCTTGCCCATCTTCCGCCTCCTCCTTGACGCCTGCCGGTATCCAATATAATGAACCTTGGTTTAATATATTAAACTCGGCCGCCGCGGTCAAGGGCGGCCGGGCCGCTCCGATCGGGCGCGCGGCCGGTTGCGGTGACCAGGGCGCCGCGGCGGACGCGGGGGCGGGTGCGGTCCGGTTCGGTCCCGGCCGCGGGGGCTGCGAACGATGGTGGTGGGGCCCGCAGCAAACCGGCGGAGGGATCGGGGAAGGGACGGCCGAATGTCGAGTATCCCGGAGAGGATGAAGGCGCTGGTCAAGACGAAGGCCGGGCCGGGGCTGGAGATGGCGGATGTGCCTGTGCCGAAGATGGGCCCGTCCGACGCGCTGATACGCGTACGGGCCGCCGGCATATGCGGGACGGACGTGCACATTGAGGAATGGAACGACTGGGCGCGGAGAAGGATACGTCCCCCGCTGGTCATAGGGCACGAGTTCGTAGGGGAGATCGCGGCGCTCGGAAGGGACGTACGGCACGTGCGCGTGGGCGACAGGGTTTCCGGCGAAGGCCACATAACGTGCGGCCACTGCCAGTTCTGCCGGACCGGACAGGGCCACATATGCCGCGACGTCAAAATCATAGGCGTGGACAGGG
>CALKMO010000063.1 GCA_937991785.1 uncultured bacterium
AAGGTAATGTTTGGAAATATTCATTGATGGAGAAGGAATCATACGCCGGACGTATGACCGGCACCCGAGCGCCCGAATATGCCGGCGCGCTCGAAGCCTCAAGCGGGCGAAAAGCCGTCGCGCGCGATGCCGGCGGCCCAATCGGAAACGGCGGCCAGCATCCGAAAGCCGGCTCCGGAGATCCTACGGGCGCGGGAATCGGCGTCGGACTCGGCGAATCCTTGAGTTTGAAACCGATTGCCGAAGTTGCGCTGGAGATAACGGAAAAGCTGCGCCCTTTCGTGTTCAAGGCGGTCTTCAGGAACAGCGAGCAAGTATGGGCAAAAGAGGATGATTTTCTGTGCGTGCAGGACGCCGCAGGGAGGCATTACATGCTGATGCTGCCTCCGCATACCGGCTACAGATGGGCGGAACAGGATCCTTCCGGGAGGACGCGTTATTACGAGATCGAGGGGCGCGAGGATGTGGCGACGGCGGCCGGAAGGTTCGCGGGATGCGTGCGCGTACGAGAAGAAGACAGGTTGAAAACTTGCCGTAAGATCTACTGGTACGCGCCGGGCGTCGGATTGGTTCGCAGGTCGGAGTACTCCGGGACCGGGGAGGAGATATCCCGCGCGGAGGTAGTATACTTCCGTGTGCGGCCGTCGGAGGATGGACCGTTGCCGCCTTGGCAATGGAAGCTCAAGGTGGGGAAAAAGGCGCCGGGCAAGGACGTGCGCCGATCGGCGGCAGCCGAGGCTATAGATGTTGACGGTGCGGTTATCGGCAGCGGTCCGGGCGCCGAACATGAAACCGGCGGAGGAACGAAGTCGCCGTGATACCGCGCTTCACGCATCCCGAAGCGCTCCTGCTGGCCATCCCAGCGCTCGGGCTGATATGGGTTCTCCACTCACGCAGCAGGGCGGGATTGCGCGGATTGCGAGGCCGGATCGCGCTTGCCTTACGGGCCGCCATAGTGGCGCTGGTGCTGCTGGCCTTGGCCGGGCTCCAGATGGTCGAGGAGCAAAGATACGTCACCGTCGTCTTCGCGGTGGATTGTTCCCGCAGCGTACCGGAGGCATTTCAGAGGAAGAGCCTGGAATTCGTACAAAAGGCGTTGGAGACGAAAAACTCGGACGACCGGGCCGGCCTGATCGCCTTCGGGGGGGAGGCGTCTGTGGAGCGGTGGCCGAGCGAGTCGTTCGCGGCGCCGCCTGAGGCGATCCGCGGGCAGATACGCCTGGACGCCACCGATATATCCGAGGCGCTGCGCGCGGCAGCGGCGGCATTTCCCCCGGCCGGCGGCAGGCGCGTGGTGCTGTTCACCGACGGGCGGGAGACGCTCGGCGACGCGGCGGCGGAGGCCGAGCGGCTGCGCGCGGCGGGAATACGGATAGACGTAGTGCCGATCGAAAGCGGGCGGACGCGGGAAGTCTTGGTGGAAAAACTGGCGATGCCGGCCGAGGTCGGTTTCGACGAGGCGTTCGACGCCGACGTGCACGTCCGCTCAACCGGACCGTGCGACGCGATCGTGCGGCTGTTCGCCGACGAGCGCATGGAACCGCCCGACCGCGACGCCGCAGGGCAAAAGGCAGGGGAAGGCGTCGGAGACGGGAAACGTCCGCCTGCGAGGACTATGCTTCTGGAGCGGCGGGTGCGGCTGCAGGAAGGAAGAAACAGGATCGCGTTCTCCGGCCTGAAGATACGCAGGGGGGGATTCCACAGGTTCGAGGCTGTCGTCGAGACGCTCGACCCCGATGCGGACTCCGTCAAGGAAAACAACCACGCGTACGGGTTCACACATATCGAGACCGAATGCCGCGCGCTTATAATGACGAGCGACGTCAGAGAAATAGAATCGCTGTACGCGGCGCTGGAAGGCGAAAAGATCGAGCTGGACGTGCGGACCCCGCTGAACCTTCCCTCCTCGCCGGCCGAAATCGCGGATTACGACTGTATCGTCCTGGCCAACATCGGGCGCGGGCACTTCAGCGGTCTCATGATGGAGGAGATCGAGACCTGCATCCGCGACCGCGGGGCGGGATTGATAATGATCGGCGGCGACCAATCCTTCGGCGCCGGCGGATATCTGCATACGCCCGTGGAAAACGCCCTCCCGGTCAGAATGGACTTGGAGAACAAGAAGATCGCACCGAAAGGTGCATTGGCGATCATACTGCACACCTGCGAGTTCCCGGACGGCAACGACTGGGCGAAGAAGATCACCAAGGCGGCGATAAATGTGCTCTCGCCCGAGGATCTTGCCGGGGTGGCGTGCTACTCCTACGGCATTCCTGGAACATCCTCGGCCGGGGGCGACGTTTGGATCTTCAAGCCTGTGCCCGTCGAGCGGAAGCAATGGATGTTCAAGCAGATAGATGCAGCCATGCCGGGCGACATGCCGTCATTCGATCCCTCGATGAAGATGGTGCTGGCCGAGATGCAGAAGCTGACCGACGTGGCGACAAAACACTGCATCATCATATCCGACGGCGATCCGGCCCCGCCGTCCAAGGCTACGCTTGCCGGGTTCCGTTCCGCTGGAATAACCTGCTCGACCGTCTCGATATATCCTCATGGCGGACAGGATGTGGGGCTGCTTCAGGGCATCGCCGACCAGTGCGGGGGCAGGTATTATGCGACCAACGACCCGAAGAGATTGCCGCAGATATTCATAAAGGAAGCCGCGACAGTCCGTAGTTCGCTCATATTGAGCGATGAAAAGGGCCTGCCTGTCCGGCCGCATCAGCCCGGCGGGCTGACGCGCGGCATGGCGCCGCCGATACCGCCCGTCCGAGCCATGGTGATCACGACGCCGAAGCCAACGTCCGAGGTGGAACTGGCCGTGACATCCCGCGGCGAGATGCTGCCCCTTTTGGCATCGTGGCGCTTCGGCCTGGGCAAGGCTATAGCTTTTACATCGGACTGCTCGACACGCTGGGCTCCGGCGTGGGTATCGTGGGAAGGATACAAGGGGTTCTGGATCCAGACGTTCAGGTGGGTTGGGCGCAAGCGGATACCGCGCGAGCACACCGTGACATGCCGGGCCGAGGGCGGCTTCGCGCGCGTAGTGGTCGAGGGGATAGACAGGAAGGGCGAATACATCAACTTCGCGCGGCTGGCCGGGACGGCGACAGGTCCATCGCGCGAACCCATCCCGCTGCGCTTCGAACAGAAGGCGCCCGGGAGGTACGAGGCCGTCTTCCCGCTCGACGAGGTCGGCGCCTACAGCGTCACGGTAGTGGACGAACGTTCCGGCGGCGGCACGAATTCCCAGACGGTCGGGATATCCAACAGCTACTCACAGGAATATCTGCACCTGGACGCCGACCGTCCGCTGATCGCGAAACTCGCCGGCTCCGGCCAGGCGGCCGGCCGAATACTGTCGCTCGACGAAGACCCGAAGAAGGCCGGCATATTCGCCCGCGATTTCCATCCTTCAACCGAACCGGTAGACATGTTCTGGCCTCTATTGTGGGTCGCGCTGTTTCTCTTTCCGCTGGATGTGGCGGTAAGACGGATATTCTTCGAACCTGAACCGGCGCTCGCCCGGGCAACCGCCCGTCTGTGGAAAGTGGCGGTCAGGATCGGCCGCGCCGCGGCGGCCGTCGCTGGGAGGGCGCCTGCTCCGGGGGGGCCGTCCACAGCGGAAGAAGCGGCCGCCGCGGGAAGGTCCGGCACCGGTGCCGCAGGCGCCGGGCGGGAGGAGGCCGTCGCGAACTATGCCGGGGCGGCCAAGGAAAGCCGTCTTAATGAATACGAATCCGTCGCCGGTACCGCCACGGAACCGTCGGAAGTCCGGAATGCCTTGGAAAGGCGACTTCCCAGGGCCAAGCCGAAAGATCAACAAGATGTCTCCAGGGAAACTCGGACCGCCTCGACAGAATACCTTGACAGACTTCTTAGAGCGAAGAGAGGCGCTACCAAGAAAAAACAAGGATGAGATATTTGGCTTTGTTCGCAATCGACATCATAACTCTATGTTTTAAAAAGATTTAGGCGATAAAGCGCGTCCCGAGATCGAATGCCGCAACTTGTTTTAGAACAATGTCTTGCGACTTTTTGGTGCAAAGCCGATATTTTTTGATTTTCCTATTGACATTCGATCAAACAAGTATATAAATACCGAATAGAAGATTAAGCGATGGGAGGCTTAGCGTGACTATGGGAGACATCCTTAAGATTTCTGAAGCTGCGGCATTGGCGCTTCACGCGATGGCGTTGCTCGCCGATTGCGACGAGCGGGATCATCTTTCGACAAAGGAGATGGCGGAAAAACTTAAGGCTTCGGCGGCTCATCTGGCGAAGGTGCTCCAGCGTTTGGAAAAGGCGGGCCTGGTCGCATCCATCCGCGGGCCGAAAGGGGGATTCGCCTTAGGGAAGGGCGCAGGGGAGATAAGGCTCCTCGATATTTACGAGGCTATCGAAGGGCGAGTTTCTCCGACCAGATGTTTGTTTGGCGAGGCGGTTTGCGGCCGGAACGGATGCATACTGGGGGATACGATCAAATCGGCGAGCGAGGCGATAGTTTCGCGCATGTCGGAGACGCGGCTTTCGGATGTCTCGGAGCGCAACGCGACAAGGACATCCAACGTCGGGCCGTCAGCCGGATCGAACGGTCCCGGAGCGGTTTGCGCTCCTTCGGGAGGAGGAGCGCTTCGGTAACGGGGAAGGCGCGACCTGCGGATGTAATGACGGCCTGGCAACTAAAGGCCCGTGACGGGCAAGGGGGGAAGTCCATATGAAGCGGAAAATCGTTCGGATAGACGAGGAAAAATGCGACGGTTGCGGCCAGTGCGCCTCTGCCTGCGCCGAGGGCGCGATCCGGATAATAGATGGCAAGGCGCGGCTGGTCAGCGAGACATATTGCGATGGCCTTGGGGCATGTATAGGCGAATGCCCGCGCGGGGCAATAACCATCGAGGAGCGCGAGGCGGAACCGTTCGATCCGAAGGCTGTGGAAGCGCATCTGGAGCGTACCGGGCGGAAACATTCGGATGCCGCGAATGGAGGCGGCCATGGCGGTGCCCCGGCCGGCGCGCATGGCGATGCGAACGATTCCGCACGTGTCGCCGCAAGTAAAGATATAGCAGGGGTGGCCGATGGATCGAACTCGAAGGGCAAGGCGGCCGGCGCACCATGCGCCTGCCCGGGGAGCATGTCCCGCTTCTTCGGGGCTGCGGAGGATGCGGGCTCAAAGGCGCGCCCTGCCGGATGCGAACTCGGAGGTGCCGGGGCGACAGCAGTCAAGGCGACGGGAGGCGACGGTCCGCATCCGTCTGCGCTTCGCAACTGGCCGATCCAGCTTCATCTGGCGCCCATATCCGCCCCGCAGTACGACGGGGCAACGCTCCTCATGTCCGCCGACTGCGTGCCGTTCGCGCTGGCTGACTTCCATGATCGCCTGCTCGAAGGTCGGACGCTCATCATCGGTTGCCCGAAGCTGGACGATACGGATGCCTATCTTGAAAAACTGACCGAGATATTCAGGCGGAACGACATCCGTGCGGTGGAAGTGGCGCACATGGAGGTGCCGTGCTGTTTCGGACTGGTCTATCTTGTGCGTACTGCGCTCGGGAAATCCGGCAAGGATATTCCGCTTACGCTGGTACGGATCGGCATAAGGGGCGGCGTGCAGGAGGTTTCCAAGGACTGACGGACGTACGGCATGGGCGGATCGGTCGGCTGCGAATCGCAGATAAGGATCGAAGACCGTACTGCGCTTGGAGGGAGGAGGTTAGCGAGCCGTTTCGTCCGCGCGGCTGGCGTTTCAACGATGGTGTTGCGGAGCGGTGCGAAGAAGTCCGGAAGAAGTTATTCGGGCGCCTCAGGCGGCTGACGGCATGCAGGCCGCAGAGAGGAGACGAAACGATGTTCAGGCAATGCCCTGGCCAAAATACGCAGTTCTGGAAGCCGTCGGATATTTTCGACGTGCCTTGCGCAAACTGCGGCAATGCCGTGGAGATGTTCAAGGACGATGTTTATCGGCACTGTCCCTCATGCGGAACGCGCCTCGCCAATCCGAAGATGAACCTGGGGTGCGCGCGATGGTGCCAGCATGCCAAAGAATGTCTGGGCTACGATCCCGCGGAGGTCGCGGCGGTTCCCAATGCCAGAGAAGGGAACGCCGGCGAAGTCCCTCTGGCGGAACGGATAATAGAGGAGGTCAGGGCTGAGTTCGGAGACGATACTCGGCGCATAGCCCACGCCCTGGCGGTATACGACCGCGCGCGGGACATACTCAGGAGCGAACCGGGCGATCCGCTCATTGTCCTCGCCGCTGCCCTGCTGCACGACATCGGAATAAGGGAGGCTGAGAGGAAACACGGGTCGGCGGCGGCGGAATTCCAAGAGGAAGAGGGACCGCCTATCGCGCGGAGGATACTTGAGAGGCTGAAAGTGGACGAGCCCTCCGTGGTCAGGATTTGCCGGATAGTTGGAAGCCACCATTCGGCCAGATATGGAGAGACGCCCGAATTCAAAATCGTTTGGGACGCGGATCTCATAGTGAACTTGGCGGAGTTGACGGGCAGCCGCGGTCCTGAAGAGGCAGAGGCGGAGATAGGGAAAGCGTTCAGGACGAGGACTGGGCGCGGGATAGCTTTTGTGTTGCTGGCGGCCAGGGGGGCGAAGGCCGTCTAAAGGAGCGGCATGGGCCTGGGCGGGCTAAGCCGGAGCAATATTCGGCGATGTGGGAGGCGATACGGCATGCGCAAGAGGATGGCGAAGAACGGTCCGGAAGAGGTTCCGCCGGCGAGGGCGGTCGCCGTGACGAGCCTCGTCCCGTACGCGGAAGGATCCATCGTGAGCCGAACGATCGCGGAAAACAAGGCCGGAACGATAACGGCGTTTTCGTTCGGCGCCGGGCAGGGGCTTAGCGAACATTCGGCGCCGTTCGACGCCGTTGTGCACGTGGTTGACGGCGAGGCCGAGCTTACCATAGGCGGCGAAAAGGTGTGCGCCCCGGCCGGAAGCATCGTAGTTATGCCGGCCAACGTGCCGCATGCAGTGAAGGCAACGAAGCGATTCAAGATGCTGCTGACGATGCTGCGCGCCGG
>CALKMO010000064.1 GCA_937991785.1 uncultured bacterium
GAGTGGGCCTCGATGAAACCCGGCGTCACCAGTTTCCCGCCCGCATCGTATGTTTCCGCTCCCTTGGGGATCGCGACGTCCTTCCCCACGGCGGCGATCTTCCCATCCCTGACCAGGATCGTCCCCTGCGCAATGCGCCCCTTGGTAACGGTTTCGATATCGGCTTTCACTATGGCAAGCATCTGCGCATCCCTTTTCGCACTCCGTCCCGGCGGCTGGGGTATCTTCCGGCCGCCATCTGTCGGATGGGCGGACATCCCGCCCACTGAAGCGGCACTTCAAACTCGGCCTCATTATAACCCGCCGCAAATCCGCGGCCAGGCGAAGGAACCGTCGGGCTGAGATCCTGAGGCGCCATGAGGATGTCGGCGGCAGACATGTGCAGAAGGCGCCTTATTAAATAGAAGCGTTATCGCGCCACCCTTCTCTATTCAGGCACTCTCCGGCGGCGGCAAACGGAATGGAGAGGAGAGGAACGGAGGGGTGAGGGGCGGGGGATGGAGGAAGGTACGGATCGGCAACGGAAGGTTTGCCTCGGATCCGCGGCGTTTGTTGTGGATCCGCGGCGTTAGCGCGATGGAGATCCGGCGGCGGAGAAGAACGCCGACATTGCGAGCTCTATAAGCAGGATCGCTATGGCGGCGGCTGCGAGGTGCGGCCTGAGGTCCGTATAGCCGGAAGGCGCGGCCATCTCCCTGTAGGTTTCGAGGAGATCGGCCGGAGTCTCGACCAGGCGCCCGCCGCCCGCATCGGCCAACCTCCGCAGGTAATCGCGGTCGGCTCCCAGCGCTGCGTACTCCTGGCTATAAGGGACGCTGAAAAGCAAGCGCGTCATCTCGCGCCTGCCGGAACCGGCCGCGGACGGACCGTCGTCCTCGGTGCCGCCTGTCGCGGCCCCGCCCTCATCCTCGATCAGCGCAACGTACGTTCCTAGGTGCAGCCGCGGCAGGCAGGCCTCGTATCGCCCCGGTCCTGTCTGTTCGAGCGGCAAGCGGACCGAGGCTCCCCCGCCTTCCGGATCGCTTCCGTCCGAAACCACTGCTCGAATGTTCAGGAAATTCCGCGGCAATCCCTCTGGCGTCGCGGACTCGACCCGCAGTCTTACCATTCCATCCCCGGCGATTTCAGCCGCCGCCGTCGCATAACGATCCTCTCCGCCGCCGAGCAGCCATTCGATTAACCCTGCCAACACCGCTCCGCCGCCCCTCCAAGGACCTTCCGGCGCGATGAACCGCGCCCCGACGTCGCCGGACAGCGGGAAACATAAGGCCGCCGATCGGCCGCGGCCTGAGTGCGCGAGCGCCAGTATCGGATCGGGCCGTTTCCCCCCCGTATTTATGGCGGTTATCGCGTCCGGCTTGACGCCGGTCCTGTTCCTCCATGTCAGGTCCGGCCAAGGTCCTGCCGGAGCCACGGCCGGGTGCGGAGTACCGATCTTCGGCCTGAAGGTCCCCTCGCGGACGTACTTGTCTTTAAGCAGCCTCTCGATGTCGGCCTTCAGGTCCTCCCTAAGGCGAGCCACGTCGCCGGTCCTATAGGCCCGCCCGCCGCCGCGCTCGGCGATCTGCGCCATCAGTTCGGCGCCGCGCTCGTCATCCCCGATCAGGAAAGTCGAGAGAATGCAGCCGGCCTCCCTTATGCTCTCCGCCGCGGGCATCAGCTCTTTTTCCTGCGGGGGTACGCCCTCCGGCCTGCCGTCGGATATCAAGAGGACTATCTTTCTGTCCGCCGGTCTGCCTTCGCTCCGCGCCTTGGCCTCGGACAGCGCCTTAAGTATATCCGTGTTGGCCCTAGTGGAGATCCTCATGATCTTCTCCTCGATGGAGACCATTCGCGACAGCGGTTCTCCGTCGACGACAACCCTTGCATCGCCCGAGAAGGCGA
Organism: uncultured bacterium; assembly: GCA_937991785.1. Lineage (GTDB taxonomy): Bacteria > Planctomycetota > SZUA-567 > H5-PLA8 > CALKMO01 > CALKMO01. The sequence goes on from CALKMO010000064.1 coordinate 1,885, forward strand.
TGACCGTCGCGATGTCGCGCTCCTGCGAGCCCCGCATCGCCTCGATCAGGGCTTCGGCTGCGACCTCGATCTTCGGTCCCCTCGGCGTTGGTTCCGCCATCGAACGGGATGCATCAAGGAGGAAGATATAGTGGACGACGCGGTCGTCCTCTGGCTCCATAAGCACCGGCAGCGCGCGTTCGAGCCAGCCGTCTCTCGGGTGCAAGCCTGCGCCGAAGGCTTCGGGACCGCCGAAGGCCAACAGCCCCCCGCCCAGGCTGCTTACGAACTCCGAGATCGCACGCCACTGTTCTTCTCGCATGACTTTAAGCGGCAGGCCGTCCAGCAGCAGGATGTCGTACCGCCGCAGTCCGGCCGGGTCCGGCGGCACGTCGCGCGGACGCAGGCGGCGGATTTCCACGCCGAGATTGTCGACGGCTTCGGAGAGCAGCTTCCATAGGGGCGAGTCGGCTTCGCATATCGCCGCCGCGCGGCGCGCCGGTTCGACGAAAGCCGCGCCGCGAGCCTCGTTGTTGCCGAGGAACGCGTCGCCCGGGGCATCCAGCTTCGCGATGTAGCTGGCTACGCCGTCCGGCGGGTTCCTGTCGAGTAAGCGGACGGACGTCCAGCCCGCCGCCCGCAGATCAAACGGCGCCGCGGCAATCGGATCGGACCGCTCCGCGCCTTCTCTGAACAACAGTACCCTGCCGCGTATCGTCCCATCGCCGCGCACCGCGACGTCCACGGGGATCGCCGCCCCCCTGCGCACCCGCGCCGGTACGGCAAGCGATTCGATCCGCGCGTCCACGGTGCCGGCCAGGTCCACGGGAGCGCAACATAGCCGTGCGCCACGCAGCCTGGCCGCCATGGCCGCCGGCATGCCGCCGCCCGCGTTATCCCTTCCGTCGCTGACCAAAACGATCAGCCGAGCCTTGGCCTCGTCAGGAAACTGCGATGCCGCGAACGATACGGCCGCACCGATATCGGTCCTGCTCCGGTCCGGATTCTTGCGGGGGCGATCAAGATCCGGAAGATCGTCTTCGCCAGTAGGCGCGGAGGCGAAGTCGAGTTCTATCGAGGCGTCGTTGCCGAATATTGCCACGGCGCGCGGCGATCGAGGCGGAAGGGCACGGAAATGCGATTCAAGTACACGCCGCGCCGCCGCTCTGTCAGCCATGCTCTCAGAAACATCCGCAAGGAAGATCGTATGTACCGTCGTAGGGGCGCCGGGCAGCCGAGGACCGGCCATCGCGCAGACAAGTGCCGCGACCGCCAGAAACCGCAGCGTGGCCGCGACCGATTCGCGGCGTCGTACGGCAGATGATGATGATGATAAGACATCCGCTGAGTGCCGGAGCGCCATGAACGCCGGGCCCAGCAGTAATACCGCTACCGGCGCCAAAAGCATCAGCGCCCAAGCCTGTTCGAAGTGCGGCAGCCATTCCATATGTGCCGGAGTTTAATCCATTGCTGCGGGAGCGGACAAGCAGTTTCACCCAGGAAAGAAGGCATGCCTGCATCCTCCGGAAGATATTCGTTTGGCGCTATCGCGGCAGAGGATAAGAGAACATACGGGAAAGAGATTTTCCCTTTGTCCCCGTTCGGGTTTCTCGCGCAGGGATGAGGAACCGAAGCCGAATAAACGCCAAGCGAGGAAACGCATGCCCGCCGACAATCGATCGTCGTTGCGCGCCTGCCGCAGGGCATCTCCCGATTACGGGAAGCCCCAAGTGTAGTTGTTCGTGGTGGCGCGCCAGACGCGGAAGCCGCTGCGCGCCTTCATCGTTCCGCCTTGCAGCGCCATCTCCGCGCCGAGATATGTGCGGAAGATCAGCCATTCGCTGCTCTTGAGCGGTATCAGGCTTTCGCTCGCCGGAACCGGCTCGGAAGCGATCTTGAACATGCCGCTCTTCGCGTTGAATGTGGCCCTCCTTATTCCTCCGACCCCGGCTATGAGGGCCTTCGGACTGCCCGGCTCCTGTTGCACCATCTCCACCGGAACCGTGAATATCTTCGCGGCGATGGAGAACAGCCAGTTGCCGCTTGCGGCCTTGACCATCTCGTCGCCCACATCGAACATGCCGTACGCGACAAGTTCGTGCGCGGTGCCCTTGACCTCCTTGAACCGCGCCTTGGTCACCATGAAGTAACCGGACGCCGTGCCGTCCTTGCGCTTGAACCTTCCGACGCCCTTATCGTCCAGCACGGAGTCGTAGGAGTACGTCAGCGCGACCGAACCGGAAGGCCCTTCGCCCTTATCGGGTATGATCATCCACGTGACAGGTATGACAACTTCCTTGTCCTCCACCGTCTCGTTGTACGCGCCCAATGCGCCGAAGGCGTCCGCCAGGTCCGCTCCGCGTATTCGCAGGTCAATCCTGCCGTCAAGCACGTTCAACTTAAACGTTACCTCGGCCTCGCCTATCATCCCATCGAATACGCCCTTGGCATTGAGCGGTATGTCGAAGACCGCGCCGCCGATGTCCAAGTGCAGCGTGTCTCCCGCAAGGTCCGCCGGGTTGGGCGGCAGCAGGTTCGAGTTGATAAGCCCCTTGAATATAAGCGAGTCGGGAGAGGAATCGCCGCGGGCGCGGGCGTCGAAGTCGAGCAGGAAGCGCGAGCTTGTCGCCACCAGGCCCGTAGGCGGGGTAAACTTATCGAAGTCCTGGACGAATATGGAGAAGCCCTTCGTCGAGTACGCCCCGAAGCTGTCCGCGACGCGGATCGTGAAATCGAACGTTTGGTTCCCCGCGGCCGTCGCGCCGTCTATCAATCCGGTCCCGGCGTTCAACCTCAGACCGGGTGGCATGGCTCCGCCAGCCAGGGAGAACGAGTAAGGCGGTATGCCGCCGGCGACCTGCAACTGGATGTTGTATGGGGATCCGACCATCGCGGGCGGCAGCGACGGGGTGGTTATTATCGGAATCGAAGCGTACATGGCGCCGAAGATCTCGACGAACGCCCCCCCATGATCCTCATAGAAGATCGCACAGCCGACCTCGGCCGGAGCGATGCAAGGATAAACTTCGTCCTGGGCGTTAGCTATTATGATCTCTCCGAACGGGCTAGCCGCGTTGCCGCCGGGCGAGAGCATATTTATTCGCAGATCGCCGTTGCCTGCGGAGAAATCTTCGCAGACCACAAAGCAAGTCGAACCGATGGCCATCGCGGCTGGGCTATCCAACATCCCGCTGGAAGATATCACAACTATTCCGGAGGAATCCCTAAGGGCGCCTCCGGTTGTTATTCTCGCCGCGCGGATCTGAATTGCATCAACGCTGTCATGCCGCCAAACGGCTACGTAGTCGGTACCGTTAAAGGCGACGTCCGGGGCGTACGACCCTATTTCGAAAGGAAGCATCTGATTCTGAACGGAAACGCTCCCGAAAGAATTGACGATCGAATATCTCGCCGTGGTTTGTGAAAAATCGGAATTTTGATGCACCACACACCACCCGGCGCTTCCGCCGGCCGCCACGCGGGGCATCCTGTTGCTGTCGCCCGATGCGATCAGTATCGGCACGCCGACGAGCCCGAGCGAATGGTCGAATCGCTGGCCGTAGATGTCATAATAACCATCGCCGCCGTCCACTTGGTACACTACAAGCCCTTGGTTGAGGGCGTCGTTCCATGCTACGGCCGGGGCTCTGGGATATCCCAGCGAGTCGTCCGCCAATATTATATAATCCGGCGATATCGCATCCTCGTAGGGACTTACCCCAAGAACCGGCACTCCTTGTATTTCGCCCTCTTGGACAGCTGCCGTTACCAGGAAACCATGCCCGTCGGTCGCAATTGCCATATTCCGATCGAATGCGCCGCCTGAGATATTAGGGCAGAAGATTAGAGGCATCCCGTCTATAGGATTCCCATCCTTATCGAGGCGCGCGCCGACAGCCCATGCAACGCCGTCGGTCTGTCCCACTGCCTGCCATGCCACAAGGTAGACCTCGCTCAGGTCGGCATAAGCGGCCGTCGGGAAAAAATTATTCGCGTCCTGCCAGGTCAGCGAGGTATCTATCCAGCCCGAATCCATCGTGGGCACATTCACCCTTATCGTGATCGCCTCAGGCGGTCTACCCGATCCGTCGTTGTTGAACGTGGACGCGATCCTGACGCCGTAGGGAGTATCCACCGCCGCCCATGCGTGGTAATCTCTCGATCCGGACTCTATCTCGACATTCATCCCCTCAAGCGGCGAGCCGTCGGGATTGAACCGCCTGCCCTGCAGCGAGAAGTGGTAACCGTCATAGGAATGCGCTACCACCAGATATCTCGACGCACCTCCGCTGAAAACGACCAGGGGCGACTCCCCAAAGCCCGATACGGTATTTTCAGCAACAGCCAGCGATCCGGACAATACCGTTACTTTGTCCGTCACAACATCGTTGGATAAAGATCCCTCCGACACGACCAGCCAGTTGGACCCGGTTCCGTCCGAAGCCACCGATACCGAGTGCGTCCACATTTGCACCAACGATATTTGTACCCCGGGACTCGAAGATCCAGACGGGAAGTCGTTGCTATTCAGGTTTCCCGAGGCGGCGTCAATGCGCCCGCCGTAAACCCGGAAAAACTTACCGCTGTCGTATCTCGCCCATACGATCAGGAAATCGCCCACGCCGTCGAAGGCAACGTCCGGATTGTATTTATTGAATCCTGCCTCGCCGCCGATAGTAAAACTGGCGCCCGAAGGATTGCCATCCTTATCTAGGAACAGGCCCATCACGTTTACATTCGCAGCTTGCTCCTCGTACACGACAAGGTATTGCTGGAAGACGTCGTCCCATGCGATCGCAGGATTATTACAGCCTGGTGCGGCAACGACCGCTGGCGTCCCGACGTTCGGAACGGCCGGCCCCGCATCAACCGTGACGCAGTTGATATACATATCTCCAGTATTCGGACCTCCGTCGTAAACGACGAGGAACAAAGGCGATGCGACGCCCTCCGAGTATCCAATCTTGACCGTGGTCGGCACTTGATTGAAGCCTGAATCGAGGATGAATCCAGGTATATCGAGCGGCCGTCCGGTAACCGGATGTACGCGGCTTGCTTTTATGTCAAAAGACCCTTCGCCTGGATCGGCAACCCAAGCTACCAGCAGGACATCGTTTGCGGAATCGTACCCGATGCCGGCCACAAGCGGAGTATCCAAGTCCGGCGTCGGGACCTCCATGCTGCCGTCGGATATCTGGTTCGGCCCCGATACCAGGGGGTCTATCGTGATGGGATAAGTTGCATCGTCCATCCAGCTAATCGGGACCGTGATGCTGAGTGTGCGCGTGGCCGCATCGTACGTAGGCAATATCCTCCTGGTCCTGCCGGATGCGTCGGCGATGGTGGCCGCGCCGTACCGGACGCGGCAGGCACCCGCGTCGTGAAATTCCAACGCGCCGTCAAGGGCGTTCCTCGGCGCCGGCTGAAGCGAGGTTTCGACCTTTTGTTCGACTACCAGATCCCCGCGGCCGCGCAGTTCCTCATTGAATACGAATACCTGCTCTATGCCACCCCTCTTCCCTATATATCTCTCGACGATCCCTGCGCCCCTGTCGTACTCCACGACGTTATGCGCGGAAGCAGGCGCTACGGCAGGGGCGGATGAAGCAGCATACACTGCGGAATCGCCGAGACGGATGGACTCCAGGCGGAACTTCACCGAGTTGGCCGGATCAAACCGGCGCTCGCCCTTCGCCGAAATCCTCGGCCGGTATTCGAACCCTTCCTCGCCGAACCGCGCCCAGTGGCGTCCGGCCTGGATGCCGAGGCTGCCGTCCTCCATCGGCCTGGCGGCGAAATCGCACTTGTCAACGATCTCCTTCAGGTCGAAGGGCATGTCGGCTGCAGAGACAGGGCGACGCGACGGCTTATCGGCCATTTCCCCGACGGCGCGCGCGGCGACATGTGCGTTCGGTACATCCAACGCCGGGCCGTGTGCCGGCAGCCGAACGGAATCCTTCCCCGGCCATGAAGCGGCCATCCATGCGAAGGACCCAACCGCGGCGACGAGAGCCACGCCTAACATCGCAAACTTCTTCATCCGAAATCCTCCAAGATGAAACCGTCCGAAAAGATTAAAACTTGCGTCCGGAACTAAGTTCCAATTCAACAAAGGCCAAGGATGGCAGCAAAAGACGCCACGCCCGACCACTCTCCTTCAGTTTCGTAGTATAACAAGCCGCCGGACTTGTTTCAAACAAAATCGCAAACATGTTGCGAATACGCCTCTGCCGGACGAGACAGCGATGCATTGCCGGCCTTGGCTGAATAGAAGACGCGCTTCCTCATGCGCGCATTGAGGATGCTTCGACCGGTTCGGGAAGCCGATGGCGCCGGATGCCGCTTTGCATTAACTTCATAATGATGCGAATTGCCTGCAACCATCCCATATAGCCAAACGCACCGCAGGCCGCCGTTCTCATTGAGTTCTGTCCCTTATGTTTTTCTGTATCAGTCAGGGTTCGGCGCAATCGTCGAACCGAAACGGTTCGCACAAAAGCCTCCGGAACTTCTCAGAGGGGCGCCCGCAGGAAGGGCATCCCGATGCCGATTCGATACAGATCTGTCCGCCTTCGGCAGCTACAGGTTCAAAGGCATTTGCTTGCCCTTTCGCTTCCGGACCGCTTCAGCTCCTGCGCGGGGTGTTGACCGGGCATTCCGGCGGCTCGCCGCGCAGCACGGCCGCGACGGCGCGGGCGGCCAGGCGCTGGAGGTTTTCCAGCGACTGTTCCGAATACCACGCGGCGTGATCGGTCAGGATGACGTTGTCGAGCCCCCTCAATGGACTTTCGGCCGGCAACGGTTCCTTTTCGAACACGTCCAGCCCCGCGAAAGCGATGCGCCTTTTCGCCAGCGCTTCGTACAGCGCGCCTTCGTCAACCAGCGGTCCGCGCGAGGTGTTGACTAGGATGGCGGCGGGTTTCATCATGGCGATCTGGCGAGCGCCGATTATGTGGCGCGTATCCTTCGTCAAGGCCGCATGGATCGAGATGAAGTCCGACTCGCGGCAGACCCTCTCCAGCGAAGCGAGTTCGACATCCATGTCACGCGCCTTGTCTGTCGGGAGGTACGGATCGTATACGAGCACTTTCAGATCTAGACCGCGGACCTTCTTCCTGAGCGCCGCGCCTATCGAGCCGCATCCGACCAGGCCGAGGGTTCGGCCCTGGACGCGGTATATCTTTTCTCGGGGGCCGAGGTCCCACTTGCCTTCGCGCACGTAGCGTTCGTGCATCGTCAGCTTTCGGGCGCAGGATAAGATCAGCGCTAAGGCGTGTTCGGCGACCTCGTCGGAACAATACGGCGGCACCTTGGCGACCCATATGCCGGCCGCCGTAGCCGCTTCGATGTCCACGTTGTCCACTCCGACGCCGTAGCGGGCTATCACCCTGCATTTTTTCATCTCGCGGATCAGCTGGGCATCTATGACGGTCTGCCTGAGCAGTATGCCGTCGCATTCGGCGCAGAGTTTCCGCACACCCTCCGGCGAAGGGTCGTCGCGCAGAACGATCTCGGCGCCTATAGGCGCAAGTTCTTCCTTTTCCCACTCGTAGTGCGGATATCCCAGGTCCACCACTCCGACTTTGTACCGAGCCACCGTCTCCCTCCTTTCTTTTTGCCGTTCCGCCACCCTATCCGCTCTCTCGGTCCCGTCCGTTCTCTTCCCCTATGGCGCCGTTCAAACTTCCGCCGAGCGGACTGTCGCCCGCAGCTTATTCTCTCCGCCCTTGCCCTGCCAGGCAGTAAGGCAAGGCGGTGCCGTAGCGACCGGACGTGCATGCATGCTTCGCCGGACGAGCGGTTACAACGCCATAAAGCCGGCATAAAGCGCCGCGCCGGCCAAGGCGGCTTCCAGCACGGCTGCCGTCCGCATCTCGCCATCAGTCGCGGCGTTGACGATCCTACGCACCGCGGCGGGCGCCGCTGCCAGCAGTATCGCCTCCGCCGCCACCATCGTCCCGAGCGCGAAAAGGACCGCTTGAATCATTTGACCGGTCTCCTTTCGCGCGAAACAACTTGCATGTTCCGCGCAGTTCTTTCCGATCGGGCGATCGTCATTTCGCAAACCGGATGTAAGTCGCCTCGTGTTCGCACCTTCCCGGAATTCCTCCCGCCGGAGCCTGGATGCGATCGTATATCGCGGCAAGCTCGCCTGGTAGCGGCGGTTTTCTGCCGGTCCCCATCCCTTCCGCGAGGAATATCCTATGGCGTATCGGTCCTCCGTCTTGAACCGTCGGTATAGCAATCGTGAT
>CALKMO010000065.1 GCA_937991785.1 uncultured bacterium
GCGCGTCGCCAGGCCGGATCCGCTGGAGATGCTCAGGCGGCAGCAGACCGAGCGTATGCGAACCAGGGTGATGCGGATTACGGAAGAAGGGCTGGATGAAGCGCCCGCCGCCAGACCGGCCGACAAGAAGACTGTAAAGTAGACACAGAAGATGCCGGGCGCTGGGAGCTGATGACTCCGACTCGGCGGAACTGCTGGCCAGGTTGAAGCGGGAGCACGAGGATAGGATGCGGACCCAAAAGATGAAGGCGATAGATCCCGATTCTGCACCAGGAAGGCGGAAGCGTACGCCCTCCGGAAGGCTCGTGTAACGTCAAGACGTCTTCGACGAACAATCGGACAACTTTTGCATCCAATACTTGCCTGCTTCCTCGGAATATGGGCGAATATAGGTTCCGTTAGCGTAATCCCCTGATTTGCGGATTGCGAAAGGGGATCCGTACTGAGCGCGCAGGCGAGGTCCCCGATACGGGCTTTGGGCGGAAGGGACCGCCGCTATCCTCGCTCGGCGTAATGACGAGTACGCGCCGGGTCTTGGGGAACTTAGGCCCCCGGCGTTTTTATCGCCGCTCGCGGGTTGTTCGTAAGGGGCGAAGCGGTTATCATGGATAAGGTTAAGATTCGAAGTTTGAGGACGGGATGTCAGATGTCTGGGGCTGCTGCGAAAGGCAGGTGGCCGGCTGTTCGCTAAAATCGAAGAGACGGCGGCGCGAAAGGGCCGGCACGGCGGAGGAGCGGCGCGGCGCGCAAGGAAGCGTAAGGAGAAAAGGCCGGCGCGGCCGCGGAGAGAGGGTCGGAAGGGGAACACCCATGAAGGCATCCGGTATGGCATCTGCTGCGGCTCTGGCGATCGCGGCCGTGGCGTGGGCGCCCGGCGGATACTGCGCGGAGCCGGTCCGTTGCGTCCCTCAACCGCAGGATGTGCTCGTGAAGGCGGGCGGCGGCTTCCCGATCAAGGGCGAGATCCCGGTCGTTGTGAAGGATGAGACGACGGCGGAGGACGAAGCCGCGATCGAGCTGCTTTTCGGCGAGCTTGAACGGTTGGCCGGTGCTAAACCGAAGCGTCTGAAATCATCCGAGGCGGCGCCAGGCGCGCCGGCCGTCTTCCTGGGCGAACCCGGCAAAGGCAACGGGGCGCTCGACAAGCTGCTCGAATCTCGCGGGCTGAAGCTCACCGCCGAGTACCCGGGACCTGAAGGTTACATGATTGACTCGGCGGCATCGGGAGTCCTGGTCGCGGGGTTCGACCGCCGCGGGACGATGTACGGGGCGGCGACGCTGGCGGCCATAGCGATGCCGGAGGGCGAGGACGGAGGCGCGGCAGTTCCTGCCGTCCGCATAGTGGATTTCCCAGACATGACATTCCGATCCGCCTACGCCATAAGATGCTGGAACTTTTCTCCCGAGCGGATGGAGAGGGCCAGGGATGCGATAAGGCGCCTGGCGCGGCTGAAGTTCAACGTCGCGGCCGTCGCCGACCGCCACTACGCGATGCTCGACAAGGACATCCCCGGAATGGCCGGCAAGAAGGTCCGCGAATCGCTCGGGGAGATATTCGAATACGCCAGGCGGTGGCACGTCTCGCCGAGGGTTGACGGTCCGGCCTTCTACTTCCCGCCCGGCCCGTATTCCGACGGCAAGAGGCCCGCGCCGGAAGCATCCGATCCTACCACTCTGGCCGCGATAAGGTATACCGCCACGCTTAAGCTCGAAGGCGAAAAGGAAACCGTGCTCGAGGTCGCCGATGCAAAAAGCGGGAAGACCTTTCCGGCACCGAATGTCCTGTACGACCTGAAGACGGGCAGGTCCTGGGACAAGGAACCGGTCGTTGTAACGAGCGAGGACGAGGAGAAGAAGTACGAGGAGGGGAAAGATTACGCCGTCAGGTTCGGCGGCATCTCGATGCCGTTTTTCTCCGAGTGCGCCGCGGGCGAGGGGCAGCCGCCTGACGCCCCTCGCGTAGGCAGGAGCGCCAACCCGCCGTCCGCCGTACGGCGGATAGCGACCGGTTCGATAAAGGACGGCGAGACGGTCAAGGTTTCATTCTCGTACCTGTGCCCGGACACCCGCAGGCCCGGCAAATTCCACGAATGCATGGCCGACAAGCGCCTCCTGACGGACGGCGATCCGGAAAACTACGCGCATCGCTGGTGCTCCATGCCGGCCGCCGTCCTGAAGGCCGACCACTACTGTCTGTCAACGGACGAGCGGCGCGGGATCGGTTACGACGCGCGTTCGGCCGCCTCGGGCAAGACGAAGTCAGAGCTGTTCGCCGATTTCGTAAAGTACCAGTACCAGACAATCCGGAAGGCCGCGCCCGGCGCCAGGATCTTCATGTGGTCGGATATGGCCGATCCGAACCACAACGCCGCCATATACGGCATGGGAAGGGCTGCGGCCACCCTGTCTAAATCCGACCTCAACGACCTGGTGATGATCCCTTGGTTCGATGGGACTGCCGAGGCATCGCTCAAGTTTTTCCGTGACCAGAACTTCGGCGTCATGCCGAGCGTCCAGGGCGAAGGGCCCGACCGTGGAGCGGTTAGATGGGCGTATTTCCTGCGCAAGACATACCCCACGATGCTGAAGCGGTGCGGATTGCAGTACACGTCGTGGGACATCGAGACGGATTTCTCCGACGAGAAGCACCCTGCGCTGAAGATCGTAGCCCAGGCCGCATGGTCTGTCGGACCGTATATACAGCTCATCGAACCCAAGGCCGCCGAGGCGGGGAAGGACGTCGGAATCGAAGTTATCGTGTTCGGAGAGGACCGGCATTACGTGCCGCGGAATGAGGGCGGCATCGAAAAGGGCGAGGTCGTCGAAGGCGAAAGGCCGCTGAAGAGCGTAACGCTGTACTTCCTGCCGCCCGAGGAAAATGCCTATGAGCCGGTAGAGATGGAAAAGACGGAAGGCGGGACGTGGAAGGGCGCGTTGCGTGCGCCTCAGCCCGGGACGAGATACTATATCGAGGCCGACGACGGCGAAAGAAAGGTTTGCGCGCCCAGGATGGCGCCGAAGGTTACTTTCCAGCTGCCCGGCGGGAAATAGGCGGATATCCGGTCTCGGAGGGCGGCGGGAGGACAGGCCGCCGACCGCGCAGCCGCCCGCTCGGTGTGGCGAGGCCCGAACCGCGCGTCGCGCGTCGGTCTCCGGAGGATCGGGACAGGCACGGGAAGGAAGCCGCGGCTGAGGCGCGGTCGGCGCAGGGCGGCGGATCGGAGCGCACGGGAAAAATCGGAGTGGAGAGTGGGGGGAGAAGCCCAAGACATGGATGTGATGGAAGCCATAAGGACGCGGAAGAGCATCAGGAAGTATTCGCCGGAGCCGATACCGGACGAAATCCTGGCCGAGATTAAGGAGGCCATCCGCCTTGCGCCGTCGGCGTGCAACAACCAGCCTTGGAGGTTCGTTTTCGTGACCGACGCGAGGTTGCGGAAAGAGCTGGCCGCGGCGTCCTTTAACCAACATTTCGTAGCTGAGGCTCCGATAGTGGTCGCGGGTTGCGGCGTG
>CALKMO010000066.1 GCA_937991785.1 uncultured bacterium
CAGGTACGGCCCTGACCGGGATCTCCTTCGGGGCATCGGGAAGCAGGGCGTCGAAGCGGCATTCGGGAACGTGCATGTTCTTGGGCATCGGCTCGCCGGGCATGGCGAACCGAAAGACGATCTGTCCTGCGGGGATAGAACCTTTGCCGTCCGCCGCGGTCAGGTCGGTCGCCTTGACCTTAACGCCGCGGATCGGTTTGGCGGATGCCAGCACGATCTGGCCCGAGAACCGTGCGTTGCGGACACCGACCAGCCTGATCTCCGGCTTGGAGCCGGACGGAGGCGCGTCGAAGGCCGTAAGTCTGGCGGGCGCATCGCAGGTCCAGACCTGCACCCCATCCGGCCGCGCCGGGGCGGTCGGCCCTTCTTCGCCGGCCGGAGCGCGGCCAGCCATGGCCATCAGCGATGTCGAAGCCGCCAGAACCACCGTAACCGCCAGGATCGTATGGAACGCTGAGACCTCCGAAACGGCCGGCGCCTTCGGATCTTCCATCCCCGCGCAAGCGGGAATTCCGCCCGTCTTCGGACTCCCGCTTCTCAGGAAAGCAAAACTGGAAACATAACGATTCATGCGTCATCTCCCTTCTCGCGCCCTTTGTGTCGTGTCCCCCTCGACGACCCGCATCGGCAGCAATATCCCGACGGGCGAGGCCAGATGGCCCGATGCCAGGTCTTCCGCCAGCCGGACAACTTCCCGTCCGATCGCGCCGTCATCCACGCACGCCGACGTGAACCGCGGCCAACCTCCGTTCTCGAAAAAGCTCCCCGCGCACGCGATGCTGTGATCGGCAGGGCACGACTTGCCGAGTTTGCCGAGAGCCGCCGCGGCAGCCCGCGCGAACAGCCCGTCCCTGGCGAATATCGCCTGCGGCGGCGGCCGCCGCGCAAACTCGGCCTCCAGCTCGGACGCCATCTCCTCGAACGACTGCCCGGGCTGGCCGCTCCGCCTGCCGACCCTGTACAGAAGCTCCTCTCCTTCGCCCGGCAGCCGCCCAAGCGCAAACCGCCATCCGGCCTCGCGGTCATGCGTAACCCTCGCATCCCATTTCCTCGCGCTGACCATGGCGACATCCGGAAATCCAAGCGATAACAGGTGCTTCGTCGCGGCGTACGCCCCCTGAAAATCGTTCGGCGATACGAAACTGAGCGGGAGCGTCTCCTGAAAAGGACCGGCCACGACCACCGGGATCCCGGCATCCTGCGCCTCGATCAGTGCGTCGGGGCGGCCCCAATCGAGCACCACCAGCGCCCGGCAGCCGCGTTCGCGCGCCAGTTCAGCGAGCGAAGGCGCCGCCGGCCCGGAGGCTCCCGCAAGAGGAAGGAACTCGAACGAAATCCCGCGCCTGGAACATTCCGCCTGTATCTCCATGAAAGTGAGGAAGAACACCGGCGAGGTCCGCAGCGTCTCCCAGTCATACGCGTGGACCGCGCCGATCCGTCTTATGGCTGGGGAGGCGGCGGAGCGCGGCGTGGCGCCGGATCCAGGGATGTCGCGCACGAAAGTCCCTTTGCCGCGCCCGCGCCGGCGGATCACAATCCCTTCTGCCACAAGCTCCTGAAGAGCTCGGCGCACGGTCATCGGGGAGACCCGCAATCTGACGGCAAGCTCGCGCTCAGGAGGCACCGATTTGTCGCCGGCATATCTCCCCCGCGCAATCTCTTCCAAAAGCCACTTCTTGATGCGGGCGTACTTAGGAATACATTCCGTTTTCATCGTCTTGATCCGCTCCATTTGATGATCCTGGCGGCGGTCATCTTATTTTATATACACCTAATTTATCCAAAAAAAATAGATATTTTAAAAAAACAGATATCTTTTTATCCTCTGCGCAGGAGGTTTTTGAGTATATTCTCGTAAGAGCTTTATTTTAAAATAGTTATGCCAATCGGCAGAAATAAGGACTGCACTGTGCAACTTCATCAAAAAGGGGCTTTGTTGCATGGAAGATGCAAGGCGCTACCAAGCAAAAAAAATTATAATGCAATCTCGCGGCAAACACGTTTTCACTCAGGTTCTTGTTGCGCTTAAGAGTTATAAGCGCAAATTGCAACAAAGCCGTTATGCCTGGGAATGGCTGAACCCTCGCCTTCCCTTAACACTGTTGCCTCCTAGCCGGATGAACGAAAAAAAACCTCGGAATTTCCCTTGTCGGGAATGGCCGTCAATTGCACTCAAGTGCCATCTGTCTTTGAATTGAGGCATCCTTTCAGATAGAGAAGAAGGTATGAAGTGCGTTCCTTTATACGATACGCGCCCCGGTTTGTCGGCTGGGATTATCTTCCCGAGGACGCTCGCGGGACATGCGGCGATCCCAATAGCGACCTTCCTCTGCATGTCGGCCGGCGTCGGGTCTCGGTCTGTGACGGCCGAAAGCTATGCCATGGATCCGTTCTCCTCGCCGGTCGGGGAAGCGCGGATTTCGATCTTGGCCGACGCTTTTTTCTATCCTGAAAGCGACATCCGCCACCATCAAGGCTCAATGTCGTGGTTCGAGCCGTCTTTCTTCATACTGGCACCGGTATCGGAGCGCAAAGGCGAACACGACTGGACCCTATACGCCGCCGGCTCAGCGATGGACTTCGACACGGATGTCGTCCTTCTCCATTCCAGAGCCCCATTCCCGGATGAGCTATGGGATCCTAGAGCGGGAAGCGTCCTTCGCGTTGCGGTAAACAAAAACCTCTCCGTAGGCGGAAGACTGGAGGTTTCTTCGCCCTGCGACAAGCCTTTCGCCGGGATCCGCGAAATGGTCTTTCGTGCCGGCGTATTCGGGCGAATCGAGATGAACGAGCATTGGAGCGTCACGCTGGCCCTCAACTATTCGAGCGACCGAGAGCTTTTCTTCAAACCGCCCAGATACGAAAACGTCGCCAGGCATCTTCCGGCGCCGACAGCTTGTCTGAGTTACCGGCAGGATCGCGACCTCGCGATTTCCGTAGGGCCTGGATTCGCCGGTTTTTTCTGGTCGCCAGGGAGAAACATTGAGATGGAGGCGGCCTATGCGATGATCCGCAACGCGCGCGCCTCCATCGGCTGGCTGCCCATCGAGGATCTGAAACTTTACGGGAGCTTCGAGTGGGACAACCGGCGCTTCTACCGTCGCGGCAGGCGGCGCGACGAGGACCGGCTGTGGTATTACGAGAAGCGCGCGGGACTCGGGGTCCGGTGGCATGTACGCTCAAGGCGGCGCGAGGGCCCCCGCGTGTTCCTGGAGGCGGCCGGAGGCTATGCGTTCGACCGTTTCTGGTTCGAAGGGGAAAGCTACCGGGACCGCATGCGCGACCGCCTAAAGCTGGACGACGCTCCTTTCGGCCGCCTAGGATTCGGCATCTCTTTCTGAAGGCATCGTCCGCGAACATGGCAGCAGC
>CALKMO010000067.1 GCA_937991785.1 uncultured bacterium
CCAAGGCGGGACCGTACTCCCGCACGCCGGCTCCGGAAGCTCCTGACCGGGCGCCGCAAGGGCTTGCCGCCGTTCCCGCCGCCCAGCCGTCCTTCGCCTCCGATACCGCGAATGCCGTTCCCGGGATCTCCGCGCCGACCCCGACCGCAGCGCCGAGAAAAGGCCCGATATGCCTTGCGATCTCCCCAGGCCGCGAGCCGGGCATCATGGCCACCAGCCGCCGGCCGTCTCCGATTTCGACCCCGCCCCCACGCGCTTCTTCGATCACCCTCCGGCGGGCCTCATCACGGCTCAGCCCGCAGTCAAGGCAGTCCAGCAGCGGATGGCCGACGTACTCGACCCGAACGCCGGCCCGTTCGAGAATTGGAATCTCGAACTCGAATATGGCGAAGGCCCGATCCACGAACCGGGCCATCTTCTTGGCGCGCGAAGGGCGCCATGCCCATACCTGCGGCGCGATGTAATAGAATACGGGCGCGCCGCGCTTCTTCGCCTCCGAGGCAAACCGCAGGTTGAACCCGGGATAATCTATGCACACAACGGCATCGGGTTTTTCGGCCGCCATGCGGTCGAGCAGTCCTAGGAAGACGCGCTTGAAAAAGCGGATGTTGCGCAGGACCTCGTAGAAACCGACTACCTGCATCCCTTCGAGATCCTTCGCTAGGGAGACCCCAGCCGCCGCCATCCGCGGCCCGCCCATGCCGGCGAGGGATATCGCCGGGTCGAGTTCGCGGAGCGCCCTGGCGAGATTGGCCCCGTGCAGATCTCCGCTGGCCTCCCCCGCGAGCAGGAACAGTTTCGTCGGCATCAGTCAGGTCTCCCCCACCGCCGTCCCGCTTCCGGTCAGCTCGCTATGGGAGGCCGGTGCGCTCCGCGGCCGCGACGCCACGGGCAGCCGGCGGGATCATTTGGAAGACCCCGACCGGCTTCCCGACCCCAACATCGCGGCCACTTCGCCGGCCGCCGAGAACAGTGCCGCCGAGCGATCCTGCCAGCCCGAACAAGAGTACCACAGCGAGCCCAGGTCGCCAGATGCGCATATGTGCGCGCGCGTCCGGGCATCGAGGATCGCCTGAAGCCTGGCGGCCGTGTCCGCAGGCGCCTCGCCGGCGGCGAGGAGCTTATTGTGCCCCTTGTCGGCCAGGAGCGCCTTCTCGATCGCTATCCTCGCCTCGCACTCCTGTATCCCTTCCACCACCATCTCGTACCGTATCGTGCTACGCGCGCCGTCCGGTCCCGGCGAGAGATACGCCGTCATGAAGATGTCGCACTGGGCCCATGAGCTTTCCGGGTAGCGCGCCGCTATGGTCCGGCCCGTCCTTCCCTTGGGATCCTTCAGCACCGGCCAGAACGTGGCGCTCATGCGTCCGAAACCGTTCTGTTCGCCAGTTATGTTTTTCTCCGCCGTTATCCGGCTCTCAAGCAGCTGCAGGTACGGCGCGCTCTTGGATATGTCCCTGTGGAACTGGCACACGACCGGCTTGTCGCGCTGCCACCCGTACAGCCGCCCCTTCGATGGGTCCGGGGCGAAACGGCAATTCCAGACGGATGTGTTGTACGCCAGCGGCACGCCGTAATACGCCTTGTCCAGGCCGTGGCCCTGGTGCGACCACCGCGCCTCCGGCGCCACCGCCTTCCAGACGTCCACCGGCTCCTTCGCCGGCTTGCAGTCGAACGCTACGCCGAGCACCCAGCCGTCTTCCAGGCCGCGCTTCTTCAGCCGCTCGCGTATCCCATCGGCCACAGGCTTCCAGAACGCGACGGCCTCGGGCGAATTGTAGGCGGGGCCGTCCATCTGCGACGCCTCTTTCTTTTCCGGGTCGTACAAGGTGACCGGCACGCCCTTGACGTTATCGTCCTTCCTGCCGAAGTATCCGCCGCCGGTCCACTTCTCCCATACGTAGAAGATAACGAACCGCGGCTTGCCGGCCTTCTCGATGTAAAGATCCAGGTACCTTTCCATTATGGAGAAGTCATGCTTGTAGCCGTCCCCGTCCTTTATCCATCGGACCATCGTCTGGCTGTTGCCGTGATTGGACCTGCACATCAGGTGTATGTAGACGGTCTTGTTGCCGATGCGGCCCAGCTGTTCGAAGGTCCTGCCCATGAGCCTGAAGTGTTCGTCCGACCAGAGAGGTACGTTGTAATGCATGGCTACCGATTCGGGCGAGTCCACGAAGTCGGCGAATGTGACGTAGTCGCGGGGCGGGGGCAGCGTCCAGTCGCAGACCTTAAGCCGCACCGGCACCTCGGCAGGGGGAAGGCCCTCCGCAGAGACCGTCAGCCTGCCCTCGTAATCGCCAGCCGGGGCGTCCGCGGGCACCTTCACCGTCACCCAGACCGGTTGCACGGGTTTCTGCCTGGACTCCTCGGGCGGCGAATCCGACAGCGTGTCGAAGCAGCCGTGGCTTCCGTCGAGCACCGCGTAGCGGACTTGGACGGCCGATGCCGGTATGGCTCCGCCGCCCCCCTTGCGGTCCAGGTTCCCGATCGCGGCGCGGATGCCCTTAACCGGCCCTTCGCCCCCGACTATAACCTGGCCCGAAAAGCTCCCATTCCGGGCGCCGACGATCCGGATCGGCCGGACAGGCACGGCCGGGTCGGCGAAATCCTTCTCGCCGACCGGCGCCATCGGGTTGGCGTTCCACACCCACACGCCCTTCGGTTTTCCGACGTTCGGCGTCACGCCGGCCGCCCCCGGAGGCGCGCACAGCTTGAGCGACAACAACCCGGCGGTGTTCCACCTCCCTTCCCACCAGTTCTTTGCCTTCGGCAGCTCGCCCGAAACCGCCGACCGAAAAACGGCTACGGCCAGCACATTCGTCCCCTTGCGAAGAAGCTTCGCCGGCACCTTCACATCCTCCAGCCGGCGTATGCGCATCTCGCATCGGTCCTTGTTCTTCTCGGGATCGCCCCAGCCCCACCTTATGGCGCCGCCGTCCGGTTTCATCCAGCAGTCGGCCGGGTAGTCCTCGGCGAGGGAGTCGGCGGTAAGCTCCCCGTCGGGAAGGTTCTTGCGCGCGATTTCGCGGCCGTTGAGATACACCGCGATCCCTCCACGGTAGACGGCCGACAGCGACAGGTCGGGCGCCTTCTCCGGGTCGGGCGCGAAAAAGCTGTCCCGGAGACAAAGCATCCCGAGCGTGTCCTGCTGGTGGAAACCATAGCCGGGGAAGAAAGGTCCGGGCCTTCGGCCCCAATCGGAATCGTCAAAGTCGGGTTCAGTCCAGCCCGCAGGCGGAGGATCGGTCCTGTAGGTATAACCGCGCTTATCTTCCATGGGTTTGGCGTCCTTTGCGGTGCCGTAGACCGTGTCGCGCATTACGATGAAGTAACGCCACTGCCCTTCCGTCGAGAGTATCGCCGTCTGGGTCGGGGCCTGTTCTCCGGCCGGGACCGGCGATGCAATAGCCATTCCCAGCACGATGCCAAGGCCGAAGCTCCGAAGCGTAGGCAGGAGCCTTATGCCCCGATACAGGACGACCGCCGGTCGGAACGACTTTTCTCCGCTTGTCGCCATATTCGTATGCCTCCGAGAAATCATAACGATCCCTGCCCGCAAAAACTCTCCGCCTCGGCACGAGGTCTTCGAGCGGCTCCTTCCCGCCTGCCGGCGGCAGCCGGCTTCGGAAGCGAACCGTCGCGCGGCACCCGCTCGGAACGATAAGCCGCGGCCGGCGCGGAAGGCGGCCGGACCGGGGTACGGGAGGGATCCCAACCATCGGATCAGCCTGCGCTTCGAGGCGCCGCTCTCCGTTCGCCGCTACTCCGACGGTTGCGGTTATTATTATATACACTGTGCGTCGGGGACGGCGTAGCGAAAATATCCGCACCTCAAATCCGGATCGCATGGCCGACACCGACACAGCACGCGCAACAATCCGCGCGCGACGGTTTCGTCGGCGATTGAGCATGGAACCCGTACAGAGTTCGATCTTTTCTTCAGATGCCCCCCATATATATAAAATGCGAAAAACAGCCCCTTCCCCCCGCAAAAAAACGAGGG
>CALKMO010000068.1 GCA_937991785.1 uncultured bacterium
TATCCGCGCAAGAAAAAAAGTGGGGTAAAAATCGAGAAAAACGGCGTTCCTGCGTGAGGCGCTCACTATGAAGCTTTGGGGTAAAGCCTCCCCGAGTCCGCGGAAATCTCCCTATCGTCCGCAGACAGCGCAACCGGCTCGTAGCGTTCTGGCTGACCGCCAGAACTTGCATCTGCCGATCAGCGCTTGCTCCTACCGAAGCGATATGCACCGGGATCGAATCCGTCACAAGCGACGCAGGTATCTTTCCGCCCGATTGCTCCGGAAGATTCAGAAGGATATGCCGAAGATGCCGAATAGGTTTTTAAGCAGGTGGTTGGCATCTGGGTATATCTTCGACCATCCGCCGGACCAGTAGAGTTCGGTCCCTATTCCCCAGAAGGCGGCCGATACAACTGCCAGGACCTTCGAGATGAACCTGGTCCAGCGTCCGGTCCCGGCATATCCCGCCATGATGTAGGCGGCCGTCCCCCAGAAATAACCGGCGTGGAAGAATCCTGCTGCCGCCAGGACCGGCGGGAGCCACGATGGGATCGGCGAACGACTCACAACTGGTATGGAAACGTCGGATCCGGTGACGGGCGCTGAGACGGCAGAAGCGGCTGGACCACCCGCCGCGAATCCGCCTGCTTTGGAGACGGCGCCTGTGGCAGCGGCGGTTCCGCCGCCGGCCGGCACGCCTTCCGCGCCGGAAGCCCGGGACGCGGCTTCCGCCGCCGGTCCGGAGAAAAGAACCTCGCGGCGGCGGCGCACTAAGACGGCGGCCAGACCCGCGAGCGCCCCGATGAAGAAGGACCACGCCGATGGCGCCAGCATGTAATAACGCAGCTTCACGTGCGGCGCGGCGTTCAGGAAGATCGTCTCCCCCGGCAAGATTCCCGAGATATAGTCGCGGAAAGCGTCCTCCAATATCTTACGGTTGGCGTCCTCGGCGGTCAGCGAACGCGTGTTTTCGTCGTCTTTAATTTCCTCGCCGGCGAACTCCGGAAAATCGCCCTGAGGCGCTATGCCGCGCAGCACCAGCAGGCACTTGGTTTCCATCCGTATATCGGAGCCTTCCATGCGGTCCTTCCGGTATATTCCGCCTTCCTTGACCATGCGGTTAAGATCGGCGGCCAGCGCCGCGCGGAGCCTGTCCGGATCCGAGGTCGGCGCCCCGCTCCCGGCGGCGCCGATGGCCGAACGCGTCTCCGGGGAGAGGCGGTCCCGTATGTGTGCTGCCAGCGGAGTCCCGCCCGCCGCCAGCTTGCCGGCCAGCCCCACGGGGTCCTTGATATCCGACGCCGCGAATAGCCTTCGCGAAAAGGCCGCCGCGCCGCGCCGCTCTCCGGACTTGCGGAAGATATCGTTGTATATTTTCGCGCAGACCCAGCTCGCGAAATTATCGGAGCCCGTGGTCGAGCCGGCGAGGCAGGCGGTCTTCACGCAGAAGAAAGCCAGGAGGCCGATCAATCCGGCATTGAGCGCCGCCGCCGCGTCCCTGGCCGCCTCCTTCTTCCATGAAATATCCCGCGAGCAGATCCGCACGGCGAATCCCTCCAATCGCCCGGCGCGTTTCCATGGGCCATACGGGCGACGCTCCGGACTTGCCTCGGAGGCGCAGCCTTCCGCCGCCGCGACGGCATCCGAAAAAAGCGCCCTGGACCCGCGTACAGCACCGACGGGCCTCGAAAAAGCCGGTAAGGGTCCGCCATCCGTTCGAGGTCGTGCGTCCGCCTCCCGGCCGGCGACTTCGAATATTAACCTCCCGCCCGACCCCTTCCAGCAAGGAAAAAACGTGGCGGCCGGGGACGGGCGGGCTACCGGGGCGGACGCCGGAAAAATAAAGCGGCGGGCAACCGCCCGCCGCTTCCGATTCCTTACGTCCGCAACCTGCCACGGCGCCAGCGTCAAGCCCTCCGGTCCTTGTCCTGCCGAAGCCGGACGGGGCCCGGCGCAGAACGCTGCTCCGCCCAGGCTACGGCTTTATCGTCTTCGCCGAACCGCCCTTGTTCTGTACGGCCTTGTACTCCACATCTACGGCCCCGTAGAAGACGGTATTGCCGAGCGTAATGACGATCGGCACATCGTTTATCGTCTTAGGCGTGGCGGTGGTTTCATCCGTCATGCCGAGCCTGCCGAGGAATCCGCGGAAAGTCCCCTTGGCCGAGAGCGAGAATTTCGCCGTCTCGCCTTCGTCCAAGGTTTCCTTGAAGCCGGGCTTTACTTTGACCGCCGGCCCCCGCGGGATTTCAGGCTTATCGTAGTCGAACGCTTCGCCTTCCCGCTCCCTGGCGCGTTTGGGCGGCTTCACCTGCTTCCCGTTCCCGTCGAGGACGGTCTGGAGGTGCAGGTCTGCTATGTCCAGCGCAATGCGCAGGTTGGCGGCCCGGATAGCCGTAGCGCCCGCAGGAAGAGTCAGGGCGGCCTTTACCGATACAGAATCCTTGCCGTTTACGGTGTCGCCGGTCTTTTTGTCTACCGTGAACTTGAGTTTGGCATTGAACAGCAGTCCGGCGGCGGCTATGTTGTTGGCCGACGCAACGGCCCTGATGCGGTTGTTGTCCACGTCGGCGAAGCAGACCATCCCGCCGTACAGGAACATGTTGGCCGGACCGTTGACCCTGGCGTCGGCGGCCGGGCCTCCGTCGCCGATCAGCCCCTCCGTGCCGTCGCCCGCTAGCGTGGATATGACGCCGGAGGACATGTCCACCGCACGGATGCGTTCGTTGTTGGCATCGGAGATGAGCATGCGCGATCCGGAGGCGTCCAGGGAGACGCCGGTGGGACCGTTGAGCTGGGCGGCCGTCGCCAGGCCCCCGTCGCCGCTGAATCCATTGCTGCCCTGGGTGCCGGCCACTACCGTACGCACCACTGGGGCGCCGGCGACCAGCTTGGAGATTACATGCGCCCCCGCTTCGGCCACGTACAGGTCGCCGTTGGAAGCGAGGTACAGATCCCGCGGGTTATTAAGCCCCGTGAAGTAGGTCGTAACGGTCTTGTCGGCCGCTATTCGCTGAATCTCATCATTAGGTCCTCCGCCCACTTCAACGGCGACGTAAACCACTCCGCCTGACGAAACGGCCATGGCGTGAGGGCTGCCGCTGAGCGGCGTTGCGCTATAGGTCGAGATGGTCCCGTCGGTCAGGTTCACCGCCCTGATGCAATTGTTGTCTGTATCGGCTATCAGAAGAGTGTTATCGTCGAGCATCGCCACGTCGCGCGGAGAATCGAGGTTGGCGAGTATCGCCAGCCCTCCGTCGCCGGAAAAGCCGGCCTGGCCTGTGCCGGCGATCGTGCCGACCGTTCCGTCCGCCGCTATCTTGCGGATCGCGTTGTTGCCCGTGTCGGCGATGTAGAGGTTGCCGGCCGAGTCGAAACAGCATCCCCTGGGCCCGCTCAGGACGATCTGAGACTTGGTCGCGCCGTCGCCTATGAAACCGGACAAGCCCGTCCCGGCCACGGTATATATGTACTTGGTGACCGCATCCACGCGACGTACACGGTCATGACCGCCGTCATAGATGTAAAAGTTGTCCGATGCGTCAATCGCGATGTCCGTCGGGTTGCCGAACGCGGCGTCGGTCGCCGGTCCGCCATCCCCTATCGTGGCGCCCCCTCTCCCGGCGACCGTCGTTATGATCGGCGTGGTCGCGCCGACGTTGACCTTGCGCACGCAATCGGCTCCGACGCATACGATCAGCAGGTCTCCCGCCGAATCCAGCGCCAGACCGCCCAGCGTGCCCAGCTGCGCTGCGGTGGCCGCCCCTCCGTCTCCGGCGAAACCGCCGGCGCCCCCGCCGCTGCCGGCGATCGTGGCCACAGTATTGGTACCGACATCCAATCGCCTGACGCGCCTGTTGCCGCTGTCGGCGATGTAGATTTTCGCAGGCGGTTCCTGTATTCCGGGGGTCGTCGCATTACCCGAGGAATCTTCCAGTACGATCCCGGTCGGTCCGTTCAGCTGAACCGCCGTCGTCGCTCCGCCGACCACATCGTCGCCGGCTAAGCCGGATACTCCTGCCTGGCCGCAGATCGTGTTTATCGTCCCGACGGTCGTTCCGCCGGTTATCGAAAACTTCCTGATGACATGGTTGCCGCTGTCGGCGACGTAGACGTATACCGTCGTCCCATCCGCCGCTTCCGATACCGCTATGCCGCCCATAGTGGTAGAAAAAGTGGCGGAAGTTGCCGAACCTCCGTCTCCGATCGCGTAGTTTCCGCCTCCGGGAATCGCCTCGCCGGTAAAGTGTCCGTTGCCGGCCACGGTCTTTATGATGCCGCTGGCGGCATCCACCCGCCTAACGCAGTAATTGCCGCGATCTACGATGTACAGATTGCCGACGGAATCGAAGGCCAGCGCGCCGGGGGAATTCAACCCGGCCGAGGCTGCCGGGCCGCCGTCTCCATAATAGGCCCTGGCCCCGCTGCCGGCCACGACCCTGATTATCCCGGTGCTTGGATCTATTCTGAGCACCTGGTGGTGGTCGGTATCGGATAAGAAGAGATCGCCGGTCAGCGGGTCAATGGCCAGGCCCAGGCTGCCTCCGAGTTCAAGGTTGGCATCTTCCGCGTGGTAGCCGTCCAGACTCCCGCCGCCGGCCACCGTGAACACGACGTCCGTACCCCAGGCTCCGGCCGCCGCCACAGACAGGACGAACGTCCCTGCCATCCATCTGATCGCCGCGCTGCACCTTGCGAACATGGCGAAGACCCTCCAAAAGTTCCCGCCGGCCCCCGCACGGCCATGCGCATCTACGCCCGTACTTTCCAAAGCGGCCGGCCTCGCCACCCGTTGCGCATGGCTCTTTCCCCTGCCGGCTTTGTGTTTCCATGCGGGCTGAGGCCGAATTTTGTCTTCAGGACGCAGAATTAGTGTTGGAAGGCTGTTGGGGGGTTTACCCGGAAAATCCGCGGCTTTCGTGGAGACCGCAGTGCGCTACTTGACGCTCGATACCCAGTCGAAGACGTCGGGCCGGACGGCGGTCGGTTTTCCGGGCGGACCGTTTTGAGGCCATGATATCTCGAACCCCTCGGCTACGACCGCCGGCTTGGCGCTTCCCGGCCCGGTCAGGATTACTGCGCCCGACTTTACGGCGCAGGTTACGGTCCCGTCGGACGCGACGTTCACGTCCGCGGCCTTTTCGCCTTCCGCGTCCGCTTCCACGCGCACAGTTACTCGTCCGGCCTCGAATTCCATCCGGCGCCCGGCCTTTCCCTGCGTGGCGAAAAACGCCCGGCCGGCGCTGGAGAAGACTGCCATGATCGCGTCCTTCCGCGCCAGGAGCGAGACGGTAGCCGGTCCCTGGATAACGAGGCGGCCGGTTTCCAGTTCGATCTCAGGGAACGGTTCGCCGCCGGCGACCTCGACGCGCGCCCCCGCCGGTATCTTTGCCGATCCGGGGATTTCTTGCCATTCCCCGCCCTTGTAGCGGTATATCCTCATCTTGCTCGGATTGCGGCCGACGGAGCCGATCGAGGGAACGCCGCCGCCGATCAGGAGGACGACGCCCGCCGCGGCCGCCAATGCTGCGCCGAGGGTCCAGGGCCAGAGCGGATGCGTGGCCGATTCCCCGCCGGGGATCGCGGCCTTGCTCGCCCTCTTGCTCCTCGATTTCATCCTCGCCATCACCCGATCCTTGAACCCTTCCTTCGGCCGCAGGGGTTCCACCGCCTGGATCACGGTGGTGGTGAACTTCCTGGCCCGCGCCAGCGCCTCGCGGCAGGCGCCGCACACGGCCAGGTGCGCCTCTATTTCGGCCCTCTCCACGGGGTTCTGTATCTCCCCGTCAACGTACTCGGAGAGGCATTCGCGTGTCTGTTCGCAGTTCACGGCGCGTCATCCTCTGGCCACAGGTTTTTCAACTTTCTCCTGAGCATCAGGTTCGCCCTGTGTATGCGTTTGCGCAGCGTGTCCTCGCGCAGGCCAAGCCGACTGCCGATCTCGCGGTACGGTATCTCCTCCAGGTACCGCATTGCGACCGGGACCTGGTAATCGTGCGGCAGGGAATATATCGCCTCGACTATCCTGCGGCGCAGTTCCCGGCGGTCCAGCGTCTCTTCGCCGGTCGGATCCCTCGCATGGGCCTCTTCGCCCAGCGCATCGGGCCCCGCCAGCTTCTCCTCCAGCGAAACCGCCGGCGGCTTCCTGCGGCGCACATGGTCGAGGGCGATGTTGGCGGCGATGCGGAGCAGCCAGCTTTTGAAGCGATCGGGGTCGTCGAGATCGCCCAGGTGCTGGAATGCCCGGACGAACGTTTCCTGCGCGATATCGTCCGTTTCGCCCTCGGAACCGCACTGCCTGTAGGCCACCAGGTGCACGAGCGACTGGTAGCGCAATATGAGCTGCTCGAAGGCCGCTTCGTCGCCCGCCAGCGCGGCCTTGACCAGGAGGCCGTCGGGAGTACCAGCATCCGGCTTTCCCGTCGTCGGCGGTACCAAAGCGGCGCCTCCAGACCTCGGGGGAACACAGCCCATTGTCGAAGCCTAGCGATATATTAGTCTCCTCCCGGCCGGCGGACAAGGCGACGCCGGCCCGTATGAGCCGGTTGCGCTGTCTGCGGACGATAGGGAGATTTCCGCGGACTCGGGGAGGCTTTACCCCAAAGCTTCATAGTGAGCGCCTCACGCAGGAACGCCGTTTTTCTCGATTTTTACCCCACTTTTTTTCTTGCGCGGAT
>CALKMO010000069.1 GCA_937991785.1 uncultured bacterium
TGCCGTTCCTGCGGCGATTCTCGTACGTCGCCTTGGACCGCGCCTCCAACCGCATATGGTTCGGGCCGCCGGCGAAAAGGTAACGGCCGGTATATAGGGACGGCGGCCGGCACAACCCGGGCTGAGAACCGGAGCGCCGAAGCCGTCCGGTGCGGAGATGGAAGGATCGGTCTCGTCTAGCGGGAGGGGGCTGGGATGGGCGGTCAGGTTTGGACTGCCCGCGGGGAGCTTGGGTTGGAGGCGGTCCCGCCGAGAGGCGCGGCTTAGCGCGCGTTAGATGCTGGTTATCGGCCTGATAGGGACGGTTTGTTCCGGCAAATCCTCCGTTGCTCAGATATTCGGGGAGGCCGGGGCGAAGGTGTTTTCCGCCGACGAAGAGGTGGCCAGGCTGTACAAGAGGGAGGACGTCAAACGACGCGTGCGGGCGGAATTTGGGGATTCCGTATTTTCCAGCGACGGCGAGGTGGATCGCGCGGCGCTGGCGCGCCGGGTCTTTTCCGATCCGGCGGAGCTGCGGAAACTCACGGAAGGCATAATCTACCCGCTCGTCAGGAGCGAGATGGATAGGCTGGCGCGTGCGGCCCGCGAGGGGAGATTGGCGGCGAAAGCGCTGGTGCTGGATGCGCCGACGCTCGTGGAAGCTGGTTGCGCCGGCCTGTGCGACAAAGTGGTTTTTGTGACGGCGCCGATCGCGCGCAGGCGCGCATGGGCTGCGGCGTCGAGGGGATGGGAAGAGGGCGAGATAGAGAGACGCGAGGCGTCGGCTGTCGGCGAGAATGAGAAGCGGGAGCTTGCCGACGAGACGATCGAGAACGCCGGCGGCCTAGAGGACCTAAGGACAGCGGCAATGGAGGCTTGGAGGAGGTTGACGGATGCCGTCCGATAGCGTAGAGCGCGGGACCGCGCGCAGGGGAAGGGCGAAGAGAACTACCGCGAAGCAGGCGGCCGGAGAACCCGAGGTGAACGGCGCGGAGGCCGGCGCTTCTCCGGAAGAGGCGGTCGCGCACGAGAAGAAGCCGAGGGGCAGGGTCGCGTCGGCCCATCGCCATGCAGAAGATGTGCGCGGCAAATCGCAGGCCGAATCCGCAAAAACCGAGGATGCGCCTGTCGCCGCCGGGCCATCCGGCGCCGGCGACCGCGGATGTGCCGCCGAGGCCGCCGCTCCGGATAGATCGCCGGTCCCGGTGGTATCGGCGGAGTCCCAGCCGCATGCTGCCGAAACGGGCCCCGTCCGCGGTCCGGCAAACAACGGAGAGTTCAGACCTCCCGCCGCCGCTCCAGCCGCGCCGACGGAGGCAGCGCCGGCGATCCCAAGGAATGGAATTACGTCCCAGCAAGCGACTTTCGGTTCCCGGGGACATCCGCCGGCCTACGGCGGCGCGCCGGCCTATGGCCGGCCGATAGGTCGCCACTTCGGATACCAATCGCTTCATGCATCGCCGGCGGCTCCGGTCGGTTTCGCAGGCCCGGCCAACGGCGGCACCCCCCCTGCCGGCCCGGTGGGAGGGCAGGGATTGGGAGGAACGCCCGCCGCCCCGCGGGCCCCGGTATCGGGCGCTCCGCAACCGGCAGGCGTCCCAGTGGAGGGCGAGCGAACGCCTGCCGAGCCGCGAAAGCCCGGACCGGTAACAGACATATCCGAGCTGCGCAGGCTCAGCATCCCGGAACTTCACGCCCTCGCCGCCAAGGAGAACATCGAAGGCGCGATGGCGATGAGCAAGCAGGAACTTATATTCAGAATCATAAGGGAGCGCATCGCGCAAAACGGCGTGCTTTACGGGGAAGGCGTCCTCGAGATACTCCAGGACGGTTTCGGCTTCCTCCGCAGTCCCGACTACGACTATCTGCCGTGTCCGGACGACATCTACATCAGCCCTTCGCAGATCCGCCGTTTCTCCCTGCGCACGGGCCATATTGTCCGCGGCCAAATAAGGCCCCCGAAGGAGAATGAGCGGTATTTCGCGCTGCTGCGCGTGGAAAGCATCAACCACGAGGATCCCGAGGTCGTAAACACCAAGATACCGTTCGACGAGCTCACTCCGATATTCCCGACCAAGCGCTTCATACTGGAAACCGGCCCGGACGATATATCCATGCGCATCATGGACCTGACATGCCCCATCGGCAGAGGGCAGCGTGGCCTGATCGTCGCCCCGCCGCGCACCGGCAAGACGATAATCCTTAAGCAGATAGCGCATTCCGTTGTGAAGAACGCGCCGGATTGCTACCTGATCGTCCTGCTGATAGACGAGCGGCCCGAGGAAGTCACCGACTTCGAACGCTCGGTGGCGGCCTACGTGAAGGAACAGCATGAAAAGAGCGGGCAGAAGGTGCAGGCCGAGGTCGTGGCGTCCACCTTCGACGAACCGTCCTCCCGCCATGTCCAGGTGGCCGACATGGTGATCGAGAAGGCGAAGCGCCTCGTCGAGTACGGCCGCCACGTCGTGATACTGCTGGATTCGATCACTCGTCTGGGGCGTGCGTGGAACAACGAGGTGCCTCACTCGGGCAAGATACTCTCCGGCGGCGTTGACGCCACGGCGCTCCAGAGGCCCAAGAAGTTCTTCGGAGCCGCCCGCAACATCGAAAACGGCGGTTCGCTGACCATAATGGCCACCGCGCTCATAGACACCGGGTCCCGAATGGACGAGGTGATATTCGAGGAGTTCAAGGGGACCGGCAACATGGAGGTCCATCTTGACAGGCGCCTGGTGAACCGCCGCATATTCCCTGCGATAGACATCAACGCCTCGGGCACGCGCAAGGAGGATCTGCTGGTCCATCCCGACGAGCTCCAGCGCATGTGGCTCCTGCGCAAGTACATCCAGGATCTCAACATAGTCGAGGCGATGGAATTCCTGGTCGTCAAGCTGAAGGCGACCAGGAGCAACATAGAGTTCCTTATGAGCATGAATATCTGATTGGCGCGGGCCGGTCGCGCGGCGCGGGGGAGCAGCGATCCCGGCGTCTGGACGGCGACATTCGCTCGCTGCGGGCGGCCGGAAGCTGGCTTGGCGGTGGAAAAATCCGGCGGGCATGGCGCCGGCTGAGGATCGAAAGCGGAGGAGGGGCGGACGATGAAAAAGAGCATCAGCTACTGGTCGTTCAAGGACGGTCTGGCCGGGACTCACGATCCTGCCGCGGCATTCCGCGAGGCTAAGGAGAAGGGCTTCGATGCGGTAGAGGTCTGCGTGGGCACATCCGGCGCCTTCGACATAGCCAAACTGGACGAGTCTACCTGCGCCGGCATACAGAAGCTGGCGGAAGATGCCGGGGTCGAAATAAGTTCCGTAGCCACCGGGTTTTACTGGGGCTGTTCGCTGACCGCAAACTCCGCTGCGACTCGGAAGAAGGCCGTTGAGTTCACCAAACGGATGATCCAAGTGGCGTCATGGCTGGGCACCGACGCCGTTCTGGTCGTCCCGGGCGCTGTGGATGTATTCTTCGACCCGAAATCGGAGAAGATCCGCTACGACGAGGTGTACAAACGATCAAAGGCGTCGCTCAAGGCGTGCCTGAAGACGGCCGAGAGATGCAAGGTCTCGATGTGCATCGAGAATGTGTGGAACAAATTCCTGCTCTCGCCCCTGGAGATGCGGGACTTCGTGGACTCCCTAGGCAGCCCGCGCGTCAAGGTGTACTTCGACGTCGGCAACGTCATCTTGACCGGCTTCCCGCAGCACTGGATCGAAATACTCGGCAGGCGGATCGGCAGGATCCACGCCAATGGGTTCAAGTTCGCATTTTTCGGCGGCGGAGAGACCGGCGATATCGCCACGATCGCGGATGCGTGCAGGAAGCTCGCCCGCGGGACCGGCTGGTGCGGCGCCTACGCCTTCTGCGACCTGGACGCCGGCGACCTCGACTGGCCGGCCATACTCGCCGCTCTGAAAAAGGCTAGGTACGACAAATACATAACGGCCGAGATGCTGCCGTGGGATCCGACGGTCGTCGAGAGGACGTCCAGACAGCTCGATGCGATACTGGGGCGGAGATAGGCATTTTTCCGCAATCGTGAGGCGCTCTTAGGAAGGGGCGGCGGCTATTCTTCCCGCCCCCGCGTGCGCGGGGAAAGTTGGATCGGCGGGCGGTGCGCCGAGGGCGATGCCGGGACCGCACCCATATGCGCGAGGAGGAAGTTGCCGGGAGCGCGGACGTCCCCTCGGCTTCCGCGCGGCGCGTATATGCACGAAGGCGAGTATCCGTCGCGCGGTCGTCGAGACGCGGCGACGCGCGCCGCCCGCATGCGCGCTGGGGGATCGCGGGGCTCCCGGAAATTCCGCCAAGGCGGGGGCGTGGTTCCGGACTTTCGAGACGCGAAGGAGGGCATGAAAATGGCCGTGAGAGTCGGCATAGTCGGTCTGGGATTCATGGGCAAACAGCATCTGGACATCTACCTAGCCAACCCCAAGGCGCAAGTCGTGGCATTCGCTGATGTTGACCAGAAGAAACGCGCCGGCGACTGGTCCTCGATAGGCGGCAACATCGAGGGCAAGGGCGGGGCGGCCGGGTTCGATCCGAAGTCGCTGAAGGCGTACGCTTCCCTTGACGAGATGCTCGCCGCCGGAGGGGTGGACCTGGTGGACATAACTCTTCCGACGCACATGCACGCCGATGCCGCGGTAAAGGCTCTCGGCGCCGGCGTGCACGTCATGTGCGAGAAACCGCTGGCGCCTTCCTCCAAGGATGCCGACAGGGTGGTCAAGGCTGCGGCTAAGGCCAAGGGCAAGTTCATGACCGCGATGTGCATGCGCTTCTGGCCGGGTTGGACATGGCTCAAGGAAGCCGTGGAGAAGAAGACCTGCGGGAAACTGTGCTCGGCGACATTCAAACGGTTCGGGTCCACGCCGAGGTGGTCTTGGCAGAACTGGCTCCTTACGCCGAAGTTTTCCGGATCGGCGCTCTTCGACCTCCATATCCACGACACCGACTTCATTCAGTTCCTGCTCGGCAAGCCGAGGGCGGTCTTCTCCGTCGGGACCGGCGGCAAGGCCACAAAGGGCGGCGTGGACCACGTCGTGACGCAGTACATGTACGGCAAGAACCTTGTGGTGGCGGCCGAGGGCGGATGGCATGCCGACCCGACCTACGGATTCACGATGCGCTACACGGCCGTATTCGAAAAGGCCACCGCCGATTTCGACCTGGGCAGGGAGAAAAAGCTGGCCGTGCACCTGGCCGACGGCAAGACCGAGTACCCCGCGCTGGCCGACACGACCGGTTGGGCGCAGGAGATAGACTACTTCCTGGACTGCATCGAAGGGAACAAACCGGTCAGGGCAGTTACCCCGAAGGACGCGCGCCAGGCCGTCGCCATATGCGAGGCGGAGCTCAAGTCCATAAGGACCGGGAAGCTCGTGGCGGTCAAGTAGGCGGCCGTTTGCCGGCAGGGGCGGCTGCCGGGGCGCGCCGAATCTCGGCGATAGACCCTTTCCCTGCTTGAGTTGCGACAAGGAGGCGGCGTCGTGAACCGCGAATGGTTCGAAGTTTCCGACAGGCCGGTCGGCTGGGCTGTCGTCGGGATGGGCATGGGGATTTGGCATGCGAGGTACGTAGCCCGTAGCCCTGGCCTGAGGCTCGTCGCCTTGTGCGACGCCAGACCGGAAGTCCTGGAGAAGCGGGCCGCCGAATTCGAAGGCGCGGCGCGATACACGAAGATCGAAGACGTCCTGGCGGATGGCCGCGTGGGGGGCGTCTCGCTGGTGCTGCCGCACGATCTCCACGCTCCGGAGGCGATACGATGCCTCGAGGCGGGGCGGCATGTAGTGCTCGACAAACCGTTCTGCCTCTCCGTATCCGAGGGCCGGCGGATGATCGCAACCGCTCGGAAGAAGCGGCGCCTGCTCTCGGTATTTCACAACCGGAGGTGGGACGCCGACTTCGTGGCGATACGGCGCGTTGCGGAGAAGGGGACGATCGGTCGGATCCGATATCTTGAATCGCGCATCAGCGGCGCTTCGCGGATGCCGAAGGGCGCCTGGCGCGCGGACCGGCGCCGGATGGGGGGTCTGCTATATGACTGGGGCGCCCACCTCATTGACCAGGCCCTGCTTTTGATCCCGTTCAGGCCCGTGGCCGTCTACGGATTCGCCCAGAGAGACATACCGGAAGAGAAGGGGTTCGACGTGGAGGATCGGATGCAGGCGATCGTGCGTTTCGAGGATGGAGCCGTGGCCCTTGTCGCCTGGGCCGCCAACTCGCCCGCACCCATGCCCAGGTTCCTCGTCGAGGGCGAGCGCGGCGGCATCAGATCCGATGCCCACGTACATTCATCGTCGAAGCCCAGGGAAGGCGCGATAGACCTGTACCTGCCGAAACCGAATGGGGTGGTCAGGAAACAGATCCCGCTGGCGAGGGTGGACTGGTCCGAGTACTACCGCAACATCGGCGCGGCCCTGCGCGGGAAGGCGGAACTGGCGGTCAGGCCCGAGGAGGCGCTGCGGTGCGTGGCCGTCGCCGAGGCCGCCTACGAGTCGGCGAGGACCGGCCGGGCCGCGGCGCTCCCGCGCGCGCCGTTCCGATGACGCGCATCCCCGCGATCCGTCCTTCTCCTCGGAGACGGAAGCGGCCGTGCGCAGCCGCCGACAGGGGGTGAACCCGCCTTAAGCCGCGGCGCGGGAGGCGTCAGTCTCCATCGTCGAAGTCGAGGTCGAAGTCGCGGTCGTAGAATGCGCGCGATACAGGGCGTGGCGCTGCGGCGGCGGTCCGCGATCTGGCGGAATTGATCCGGCGGCCGACGCCGGAATTCCTGACTATATTGGAGTTCCTGTTCATCAACATCTCCTGTATCTTTTTCATAGCATCCTCTTTGGGTTTAGGCGGTGGCTTCGCGGGCTTTTCCTTTTCTTCGGCGCCAGGGTGCTTTTCCTCGTGCTTCGGCTTCTCTACGGGCTTTGGCGTCTCTTTCTTCGGGAGAGACCCCTTCGGTTTCTCTCCGTCGCCGGCCCCCTCCCCGGAAGATTTGGCATCTATGTCCCTGACTATGTACCGCTGGCCGTCCGCGTCCTCGATGAACAGGCGTTCGCGCTCGATCCGCAGTATTTTGATCCCGCCAGGCTCGATCTTATCTCCCGCCTTCGCCCTTACGGGGGGCGATCCGTCCTTGTTGCGGAGCACCGCCAGGTACTTGCCGTCAGCGGTTCCGACGATACCCATGAATTCCACGGGCAGATCCGCCGCCCGCCTGGCCTGCCACGCCGACCTTTTGGTTTCCTCGCCGGCAGCCGTATCGGCCGGACGCGGCGGCGGCGGCGGCATAGGAGGCTCGCCGACCGGGCCTGTCTTTTCCGGCGGTTTTTCGGCTACTGGGGACAGGACGAGCTTTGGGAACTGGAACGGGTTCCGGCCGTCTTTGAGGAACGCCTCCAGGTTCATATCCCTGCCCGGCCTGACGGCGGCGGGTTTCGGCGGCTGCACTTTTATGGTAGGTTTGCCTTCCTCCAGCCTTTCCGGTTCGCTCGCCAGGTAATAATAAACGGAGCAACCCAGCAGAACGGTCATCAGCGCGAAGGCAAACTGCTCCTTATTTATGCCTCTGGATGGCGCGGTCATGCCGCTAGCCTCCGATATTCGTATCCCCAGGCGCTCCGGCCCGCCTCGCGTCCGATCCGGGAAGCGCGCCGGATCCGCATCCCTCCGCCCTATTTATTAGATTCCTTCCGATCGTCGGAGCTTCCCCAAAAACCGGCTGCGCCGGCCCAACGCCTATCGGGGCTCAGCACCCCGCAGGCATGGAGCGGTCCCATGCCGTTCCGGCCCGTCACATCCCTGCCGGCATCGGAGGCGCGCCGCGCAGTCGCAGCGTTCTTTCCGGCCGTGCGGTCGTATCGTCCGCGACGTTAAGGAACGACATGCCCGCGGCCGTTATCATTACCCTGAGTCTCTCCTGCTTCTCGACGTCCATGTCCAGATCCACCCTCTTTGTCTTTCCCTGGCCTATGGGTATTTCAACGGAGGACTGATAATCGGTCGCCCCCTCTGCCGACTTCGCGATCGCCGGGGCTAGGACGTCCAGCTTCCTGATCACGAGGAACCGCCCCTTTTGGCGGACGGAGTTCAAGAACCTGATAAGCGTATTCATGTCGCAGACCACGGTTATCTCGACCGGGTATTCTTCGATGAATTCCCTGTACCTCTGCAGCACGAACTTTTCGCTCCGCGGCTTGGTCGGATCGTAGGCCGGATTGGGGCGGAATTTCACGGCGCCGGTCCTCACCTTTTCTTCGGGTATAACGCGTACAATCTGCAGGAAGGCCGAGCCTTTCTTCCCCACCTCGGCTGCGAATTGGTCGCGATACGCCTGCACCAGCAGCTTTATAATGGTCTCGGCTATGGAGAGTTGCCGCAGCATCTCCACGGCCTTGTCCTTAGGAACGTCGGCGGGGCTTTTTTCCAGGCCCAGGCCGAGCTGCGGATCGTCGAACTGGATGCCCGGCCGGGAACCCTCGGGGCGGCACATCCTTAGTATCTCGTCCCGGATCCGGCTGTGCGTCTCATAGAACCAGAACCCCCATCGCTTCTTAGCCTCGTATTCCTCGGGGAACTCGCAGTAATCGCCGAAGCAGAAAGACATCTCCCGCATCGTTTCTCCAGCGCGATCGGAGAGGTTTTTATTCTCGGCGGCGTACAGGGCATGCATATCTTCGATCGGCGAGAGCTTGGGATCGTACAGGGCCTTCATCCGATTTTCCTCGCCTTCGTACTCCTGGCATTTCTCGGCGAGTTGCGCTAAAACTCCGCGCATGTAGAAGAGATAGACCATGCCCGATATTCCTGCCACGAGGAGCAGGAAATTGACGAAACGTCTCGTATCCTTTTGCATCGCCACGTCGCGGATCCTTTTCTCCGCCGCATCGGCCGCATCCGGCGTGCGCCCCGGGTCGCGCGCCTACCGGTCCTCGGTATTTTTCCCGCCGCCATCGGCCGCCCCGGGCTTGGCCGCCGGCCTGCGTTTTCTCTTCGTTGCGTCCTGCGGCGCCGGGGACGGCGCCTTCAGTATCTCCTTAAGGTCGAGCGATCCGTCTTCCCCCTCGCTCTTCGGACTGGCGCCGGCGACCCAGGCGCGTATGACGAACTCTTTCAGGAAGAAAGCGCCGTCCTTCTGTTCGTCGCGGTGCAGGTATATGGTCCTGGCGTCCTTGAACAGGTTCCTCTCGTCGTCCGGGTCGGCGTAATTCGGCACCAGTCTGTCCATGAACTCCCGAACCTTCTTTTGCGCGTCGCTGTCGCTCACCTGGCTCCTCGCGAACCCCCTTATGTAGACGCTGCCTCGTTCCTGGAACGTCTCGCTCTCCCTCACCCCGACCGGTTTCGCGTCCTTGGCCCTGGCGCCTCCCATCGGGAGCTTGACTGCCTCCTCGTCTTCCTCCCGCGACCTGCGCAGGAAACCCGGCATGGAGGTGCCGACCTGCGTGATAATGATGCCGTCCGGAGTCCGCGCCTGACTCTTCAGCTCGGCGAGGATGTTCAGCAGGACCTGTCCGGAAAAGATGCGCGAATCCAACGCCTCGATCTCAGCCTTCAGCCTGTCGTGCTCGCGCAGGATCCTCCCGAACCGCCTCCTGTCCTCCTCCGCAGTCGAGACGGCGACCTGGGCCTTCTGGAGATTATCGGATACAATGGCGAGGTTCCGCGCCGGCGTTATGGCGAACAGCGCCAGGGCGGCCAGGAATACGGCGAAGGCGTAATAGACGTACAGCCCGCGGTTAAGGAACTCCTTCTTTTCCTTGAGAGCGGCTGGCCAGAGGTTCAGAGTGAATGTGCCGGGACGCAAGGCTGCGGCGGCGGCGCCGACCGCAAAAGCGTAGCGCCAGCCTTCTTCGCGCAGCGCTTCCGCTCCTTCTGGTCCAAGCCGATCCAGCGATATCATCCGGAACGGTTCCAAAGGTTCCACTGGCACCCTCAGGCGCCTTTGCAGAAACTCCCCCAACCCTCTTAACTTAGAGCCTCCTCCGGAGATAAGCACCTTGTCTATCTTAAGATCTTTGATTTTCGACTGCTGGCGGCAAGCCGCGATCGCGCCCTCTATCTGGCTTGCAAGTCCGGCCGCTTCCTTTACAAGCGCCATCGAGATTCGCCGCTTCCTGTCGTCCGTTTCGATTGAGATCTCCGCCGGCCGAGAAACGACCGCGCGACCGGCGGCAGTCCCATTTCTTCCTTCCTCCGCCTCGCCCTCCTCGGACAAGATCATCACGTCTTCGCCGTCCTCGCCGGTTGCCGGCGATCCGGCGCCCGACGCTTCCTGCTCATAGGCGGTCGCCCTTTTTCTCGCCGTCTCGCTACCCGCAAACCCGGAGTCCCTCCGAAGGGCTACCGTCTGGCCGAAGACTATCTCCCCCTCCTCCAGCTTGATGCGCTCCGCCTCGTCCGGATCCGTATTCATGACATCGGCGATCGCCTGCGTGAACCTGGAGCCTCCGCCGGCCGTCGCCCTCGCATAGTAAAGGTTGCTGTCCCGGCATATGATCGTGGTTACCTCTTCGGCGCCTATGTCCACTATCGCCACCGTCTTTTCCGGTTCGAACCCATGGCCGTGATAATACGTCCCGTAAAGCGCTACCGCGCCTATGTCCACCCTGGCTTCGCCGAGCCCGCTGGAACGCAGGATTTCCAGCAGAGCCTCCACGTATTGCTCCCGCGCCATTCCGATCATTACCGTGTACTGCCCGCCTACGTCGGGGACATCGAGTATATGGTAGTCATGGGCGTACGGGATGCCCTGCGAATGGCGCTCGCGAACCTCAAACCCGACGAGCACATCCAACCGCCACGGCGGCACTGGCGGCACTTGCACGTAACGGATCATGGTCGCCGCCCCGTGCGCCGCCACGGTCCTGGCGCCTCCCTTCAGTTTGGCCGCGCGGACAAGATCCCTGAGCTTTTGGCCGATGGCGAGCGTCCTGTCCTCCCCTTCGCTCATCCGCCCAAGTTCGCCCAGAAACTGGTGCCCCGCAGTAACAAGCACCAAGCCCCCTTTGCCAAGACCGAGCTTGACGCCCTTCAGGTAGTCGGTGCCGATATCTATGCCTACTGCGGATTGCATCGTCTTTTCCCATCCTTAACAGCTTGTCTTCTTCCCAACGAACCGCTCCATCCCAAACCAGCGCCCATTTCAAACTTTCCTATGTAATCCCGCAACCGAATATTTCACTGCCGAATATTTAAACCGCCTAAGGAGGCACCCGGTCATCAAGTAACAACATTATATGCCTTGAAGCATTCTCTTGTGTGCTTGTAACAGTATATATGATAATGAGTTATGGATAAGGCGTTGTGCTCTTTGATCAAACATGCGAGTTCCCTGGCAGGATTCAATCCCTTGATTGCTCTCAAAAATCTGGAAGGTACTGGCTTCCCAACTAGTTCAACGAACATTATCTATCTTCCTTGAACGATTCCTTACCTCCAAGTCTCGCCACCTTCTTCACAAGCGATGGGCTCAGATCCTCATGCCCCAGCCCCAAGCGCTTGTCACAGGTGGAAAAGACTGCCCGGCAGGACGAACACCGATACTTCCGCCGCTTAACCTCCTGCGGCCCGGTTCGCGTCTGTATGACCCTCGGAACAGGATCGGGATCTTCAGGATCGGGCGAATCTACGGTGCGGCACCGAGGACAGCGAATCCCTTCCAAAACAGCCTGGCCCGCATACGGATCGGAAACCAGATATTATTGTAATATAAGGGGTTGCAACTCATCGTCCAGATGCAGGACTTCTTCTTCGCGCTGCGTCAAGGCGGTCAATTGTTCCTGCCTGTTCGGGTCGAACGGTATCCTGAAGGCGGTCCTCACCGCTCGGACAAACGTCTCCTCCTTACTGCCTCAATTCTTCCTTGGACATCGCCGTCGCCGTGCCCTCATCAAAAAGGCCATCTTCGGTAAATCATTTCTGAAGAGCATCGGCATCCGAACGCTGAAAATTTACGCATTTACGCGACCGTGCACCCAGCCTTGTTTTTAAGTTCCAAGCTGACTTTGACATCTTTCACACAGCCGTCTAAATTCAACGCTTGAATCTGTACAACTGGGGTCAGGCAAGGCGCTTCTTGGAGGGGAAATCTGATGGCGAGGTTCGAGATCGCATCCAGGCTTAAGAAGCTTCCGCCATACCTGTTTGCCGAGATAGATAAGAAGAAAAAGGCTGCGATAGCGGCCGGGCGCGACGTAATAAACCTGGGCATAGGGGATCCGGATACGCCGACGCCGGACTTCATAATCGAGGCGCTCGCGAGGGCTGCGCGCGACCCGGCCACCCACCAGTACGCGCTGGACAACGGGGATCCGGCTTTCCGGAAGGAGATAGCCGCGTTCATGAAGCGGCGTTACGGCGTATCACTGAATCCCGATTCCGAGATATATCCGACCATAGGCTCGAAGGAGGCGATAGCGCACTTCCCGCTAGCATTCATCGAGCCTGGGGACATGGCGCTGATACCCGATCCGTGCTACCCGCCTTATAGGTCCGGCGTCATATTCGCCGGTGGGGTGCCGGTATACATGGACCTCGAAGCCGAAAACGATTTCTTCCCCGACTTCGGGAAGGTGGACCCGCGCGACGCGGTGCGCGCGAGGATACTGTACCTGAACTATCCAAACTCGCCTACCGGCAAGCTGGCCACCCGGGATTTCTTCCGAGATGCGGTGGCGTTCGCGGAAAAGTACGACCTAATTATCGTTCAGGACGCCGCCTACGGAGAGATGTCGTTCTCCGAACCCGCGATCTCGATCTTGGAGATCCCCGGGGCGAGGGAACGCGCTGTCGAGTTCCACTCGATGTCGAAGACGTTCAACATGACCGGCTGGCGAGTGGGTTTCGCGGCGGGCGCCGCCGAGCTGATATCGGGTTTGGGCAGGATCAAGACCAACGTTGATTCTGGGATATTCACGGCGATCCAGAGGGCGGCGACCGAGGCGCTGCGGAGATACGAGGAGGTCGTGCCCGGCTTGACGAAGATGTATCGCGAAAGGCGCGATGTTTTCATATCCGGCTTGAAGAAGGCCGGGTGGAAGGTGCGGCCGCCCGAGGCGACGTTCTACTGCTGGATACCGTGTCCGAAAGGATGGAGCTCCGCCGATACGTGCGCGCGCCTGCTGGAGGAAGCCGACATAGTGACCACGCCTGGCAACGGGTTCGGTACCGCCGGCGAAGGCTATATACGGGCGACGCTGACGGTCGAGGCGAAGAGGCTTGCAGAGGCCGCCGCCAGGATCGCCAAGATCTCGTGGAAGACCGGCGTCTCGAAAGGATGAAAGAGAAAAGAGACAAGCCGGCTAAAAACTCCATGGCGGTCGCAAGTCGTAAGCTTCAGGAGAAGCTGCCGGTTTTAAGCGTAGCGGGTACGCAGCAGGGATCGGGCTTCGAGCGCCGGCGGCGGTGAAGATTCAGGATGCCGAAGCTCTTATCCGGCTCAGACGCGGGGTGTCCTGTCTGTGTTATCTCTGGATGGCGCCGCGTGTAGGGCTCGGATTATTTTGGAGGCTTAACTTGGCGCTGCACGTCGTTGGGGCCAAGTGCCCCTGCTGCGGAAAGAAGGGGCTCGTGGCTGGGGCCTTGGCGGCCGGTCTGAGCAACTTAACAGGTTTTCGGCCGGCCGAATGGAGGCTGGATGCCCTGCCGGTACAAGGCGCCGTTTGCCCTCACTGCGGGGTTGTGACTACGGCCCTGCCGGGCAAGGCTCTGAAGCGGCTGCGGGAGCTGCTCAAAACAGAGCGCCTCAACGAAACGGTCGCCTACCACAGCATAAAGCCGAAACGCGGGAGTAAACCGGACGGTCGGGATGGCAACGACAAGACCGTGTGGAAAAAGTAGCGGGGGCGATCGGGCGAAAGCCGCAGCGAAGCGGCGGCGCTCGGGGCCGAGCGTTGTGCCGGCATCGAAGAGTCCGCCAGCAGCCTTTCGCATCGCCCCGGAGTCGCGCCCTCGAAATCATGGGAGGCACAGCCTTGCGGGCCGCACAACCGGGGAAAAGGAAAAAGTAAATGCGCGAACTGTGAAAGGCCGGAAGGCGGCGTGGTCGGCGGCATACATTGGAATCGGCGCTAACTTGGGCGACCGGCGCCGGACCATACGCCAAGCGATCGGAATGTTGAATCGTACGCCCGGCGTGCGGGCAATCGGCGTCAGCCGCCTCATAGAGACGGAACCGGTGGGAGGGCCTAAGAGACAGCCGATGTTTCTTAACGGGGCGGCGAAGATATTGACGCGGCTGGAACCTGGCGAGTTGCTCGATTTGTTGCTGGATGTGGAGCGCCGGTTGGGACGGGACCGGAGCCGCGAGGTTAGGAACGGACCGCGCCCGATAGACCTCGACCTGCTGCTTTACGGATCCCGCGTCCTACGCGGCCGGAGGCTTACGGTTCCGCACCCGCGGATGCACCTGCGCATGTTCGTGCTGAAGCCTATGTCAGAAATAGCGCCGAGGGTCAGGCATCCCCTGATCGGCATAACGATGGCTTCGCTGGCGGCGCGGCTGGCCGCCAAGGTGGGGCGTCGGTTGGAAAGAAAGGCGCGCCCGCGATAGGACTAACAGGATCGGGGCCGTTTCGAGTCAAAAACGGATAGTACGGTCCGACGGCAGCCGTCTATCGGAGGCTTGCCGCCCGCCTTCAGTGCCGTGGCGCGACAGAAGCGATCTCGAAGTTATCGTAGCAGGCGTCTAGGTCAGCGCCGGCGAAATGCCGGATGCCGAAGAAGCCCTTCGCCGGCGGGTCTCCGTATACGCCGGCGTCTACGTAGGCGTGCACGAGCGCGCCGTCCACGAATACCTGAAAGGTCGGACCGTATTTGAGCAGCTCGACCCGATAAGTTTTTCCCGTCTCGCGGCACGGATCGGGTTTTACGGAGGACAGCATCTTGAGGCCAAAGCCGGTGCGTCGAAGATTAGTCCTGCCGGATGCGCCGCGGCACAGCGATACGTGGTAGGTGGATATCCCGTAATTGTAATTGGGCATGGGACCGGCCGAGGCGGAGAAATCCTTCCCCGGGAGCGGAGACGCCGGGAAGGCGAACAGCGCGCCGGCGGCGCCACCGTGCTGGACCAGCGGTGCGAAATCGAATGAAACCACCGCATCGCCGGCTTCTTTTTCGCACCATACCGTACATCCTTGGCCCGCCATCATCAATTTCCCGTCCTCCAAGGCGATCTTCCCGCCGCCGTAGGCCTTCCAGTTGGCCATGCTTTCTGAAAAATCGTCGCTCAGTATCGTTCCGACCTTGACGACGCGGACGATCTCCCTAGGCAGCGAAAGCAGGGCGAGAAGCTTCGAAACCTCTAGGAGAGTGTTGCGTATCTGCTCGGCGCGGAAGTATCGGTCTCCGCCGCGCACCCTCTTCACATCCGAAGCGTACATCCATTCGGCAACGGCCGCTTTCTCCCCCTCGATCATCCCATGTGCCGCCAACAGGCTTTCGCGGAGCTGGCCGCGCCAGCGGTCGAGCACGTCGGCTTCTCCGGCCTTTCCGTACAATACCACCGGAGCCTTCTCGAACTTCGTCGCCGGCCTTTCTTCCATCCTGGTCCTTAACCAGTCGGCGGAATCCGGTTGTTTTTCGATCAATTCGCGGCCGTACGTTGCTGTCAGAGCGCGGGCGATCTCCAGCGCCGCTCCGCACGCCTTCCCGACCGCGGCCGCATCGTTGCCGCCGTCCCTGCTGGCCGCCGCTATAGCCTTCCCGGCCTCCTTCAGCTTCTCTTCCATTCTCGCGGCATTCTCCTTCGAGCCCGGCGCCTCTTCGTCGCCTTCGCCCCAAGCCATAGCCAGCGGTACGCAACATGATGCCATAGCCAGGCAAACCCGCCCGATCATAAATCGTTCTCCCGATTCGCAAAAATACGAGGCATCCGGCGATCCCCTCTCGAAGATTTCCGACAGCCTTCGGGGCCCCGCATAATGCAGGAATTTACAGCCTCGGCTCCTCTTGGGAATTATCACACGACGATTCGTCCTGCGCAACACCCATACCGCGGCGTAGCGGACCGGCTCCGATCGAGATCGCCGGAGACCCGGACTAGGGAACGGGCGTTGATACCGGCGGCCGTTCCGTCAATAATCCATCGCGCCCCAAACCCATCCGCACGTGTTGGACCGAGCGGGCCGGCGTCTGCGGTTCACGTCGGTAAGCAACGCGGCCGGGGGGGCGCATGAAAGGCGCGCCGCGGGTGCGGTTGCGGCCGCCGGCGGACGGTATGGGATGCCGCCAGCGGCGGCGACCGAACGGAGGAGCTGGAAAAATGCGCGCGGCGGTGCTGGAAAAGCATGGAACCTTTTCGGTTCTAGATGTGCCCGATCCGAAAATCGGCGCGAGACAAGTGCTAGTCAGGACCGCGTTCGTCTCCATATGCGGGTCGGATATCCATGTGTTCCACGGCGAATTCGGGCCGAGGGTGAAATTTCCGGCCATATTGGGGCATGAGTTCTGCGGCACCGTCGAGGCGGCCGGAGGAGGCGTTGAGGGTTTGCGGCCCGGCGACAGGGTCGTTGCCGACCCGCTCGTGCCGTGCGGAACCTGCACCGCATGCGAAGAAGGTCTCTACAGCGCGTGCCGACATCTGAAGCTGCTCGGCATAGACCTTGCTGGCGGACACGGCCAGTTCGTGGCGGTATCTGCCGACAGGGTGTACAGGCTG
Organism: uncultured bacterium; assembly: GCA_937991785.1. Lineage (GTDB taxonomy): Bacteria > Planctomycetota > SZUA-567 > H5-PLA8 > CALKMO01 > CALKMO01. The sequence continues at coordinate 16,625 of CALKMO010000069.1, forward strand.
CCCGAAAGCATAAGGCTCGAAGACGCCGCCTTGATCGAGCTTTATTCCGTTGCGATCCACGCTGTGCGAAGGTCGCGCATCGAACCCGGCGATACCGTAGCGGTGCTGGGGGCCGGACGTCTGGGGCTTGCCATACTCGATGTCCTGGCGCTCTCGTTGGCATCGCGGATAGCCGCCGTTGACGTGGATGATTTTCGCTTGGAGAAGGCGCGGAGATTGGGCGCGGCTATAGCGGTAAACGCGGCCGAGCGCGACCCGGTCGAGGCGGTGCGCGAGTTTTCGGGCGGGGAGGGAGCCAACCGCGTGATCGAGGCTGTGGGGCACTGGAAGGAAATCGAAGGCCGGGACCCGCCCATGTGCCAGGCCGTCGAGATGGTCAGATCGGGCGGAAGGATAACCGTGCTCGGCCAGGGAAATGAAAAGTGTCCTATCCCGTTCAAACAATTCGTCTGGAAGGAGACGGAGATAATAGCCTCTAGGGTCAGCCGCGGGGAATTCCCGCGGGCTATCCGGCTGATGGCCGAAGGTAGGCTGCGCCCGGCCGAATTGGCCACCCATACAATGCCGATAGGCCGCGTCCAGGAGGCATTCGAACGCTCGGCCTCCGGCGAGAGAGGAACGATCAAGGTGCTGTTGCGGCACGATGCCTGCTGACTTGCATGGAGGGATTCCGAAGAATGGAGACGTCCTTCAAAGTACGCCGGGCTGCTAGAATCGCGGCGCAAATAGGCATTTTCATCATGCTGGGATCGCCCGCCGCGACGACGGGCCCTGCGGCGGGTGCCGGCGAAAGGCCGGCCAGAGGCGAAAAGGATAACCCGGAGGCGCCGAAAATTCCGCCGGAGGCGAAGGGTGAATTGCTGGATAATTCGAAGCTGCTGGCGCTGCTCAAGGCTAAGGTGCCCGAGGAGATCATATTGCGCAAGATCGAGGTCTCCGAGTGCGACTTCGACGACTCGGCCGAGCAGATAGCGAAATTCCAAGAGGCCGGGGCGACCCCGCGGATACTGGGCGTGCTTATTGACAAGGCTCTGGTCAAGCGGAAGCGCGTCAAGACGATAGTGGACATAGCCGAGAACGACTTCGAAAACGTGGACGGCTACGATGCGGCGCTGAGGCGCCTGGCGCGCGAGGGCATAGCGACCATCCCGTATCTGGTCAAATACCTGGAAAGCGAGAGCGAGAAGAAGCGGGCGGGGTCCGTCGAGGCCATCGGGCGGATAGGCGACAGGTCGGCCGCGGTGCGCAAGCACATCGTTCCTATGCTCTACGACGCTTCCCCCGCCGTCCGAAACAGGGCGGCGCAGGCGCTGGCCAACCAGAGCGACGAGAACACGTTCGAGGAGGTCGTCGCCCTATTCGCGCGCCGAGGGGAGAAGAACGACGGAGTGGCGCAGGCCTTCGGCTACTTCGGCGACAAACGTGCCGTGCCGTTGCTGGTCGAAGCCGTGAAGGACAGGCTGGATCCGGACGTCCGGATGTCCTCCGCATGGTCTCTCGGCAGGCTCGGCGTCAGAACGAAGGACGTAATAGACGCCCTCATCAGCGCCCTGGTTGACGACAGGAGCGAAAAGGTCCGGTCGGCTGCTGCGGCGGCGCTGGCCGAACTGCAGGCCGACGGCGCCGTCCGCGCCTTCATAAAGGCTTACGACAGGTACCCGGAAGGGCGCGAGGAAATACTGCGGGCCATGAGGCGCCTGAAGACGCACGAGTCCATCGAGTTCCTGATCCAGTGCCTGAACGAGGAAGACGGGAAACTTTCGAGGACGGCCCACGAGTCGCTAGTTATGTTGACCGGCGAGAAGTTCGAGAACAGCCAAGACGTATGGCTCGGATGGTGGTCCAACGCTAAGAAGACTCCGCGCTACATACGCGTCGGCGATGAAAGCGCCCCCGAAGCGCAGCCGTCTCCGGCGCCGGCGCCTCGATCGAAAAGCGAGGGCGCGGAAAACGGGCGGGGAAAAGCGGCCGCCAAAGAAGGCGCCGCCTCGTCCGCGAGAGACGAGGCCGAAGTTTCGGATCCCAAAGGAAAAGCCGGCGCCTCCGAAGGGAAGGCCGGTCCCAAGCCCGAATACGGCAGGAAAGCGGGCGAAGAGTGATCGCTTGCCATGCCCTCCCTCTAAAAACAAGTTGCCGATGAACGCGCCTGACCTGTTGCCGCGCCTGCCGGCAAGGAAGCGCACCGCGGTTCCCCGGTCGACCGTTACCGCAGCGCCGACTGCAGGACGCCGGCCCCACAAGAGAAAGCGGGTTCGATCGCAGCCGTAAAAAGTCCCGGACGGGGCCTGCGCTCTACTGCAGCCCAGGTTCGTCGGCGGGGACGGTGAGCTTTATGTAATGGATGACTATTTCGACGGGCTTGGCCGGGTCCGCGTTGGTCAGCAGGACGCAGGGGCGCTGCAGGAATTCGGTCGCTCCTGCCTTGTCTTCCATTATGCTCCGCTGGTTGCCGCCGTTAACGTCCGTCCATCCGGCGGAAAAGACCTTGCCCTTGGCCTCCAGGATCAGCTTTCCTGAAGGCGCCGGGAGCGCCGGCCTGAGCGGCGCGCTATCCCACTCGACACCCCTAGCGCATATCTGGCCGCGGAGCGCGTAGCCGTTCACGCTCAAACCTCCTACGCAATAGGAAGATTCGCCGTTCCACGCCGCCGCCCCTACAGTGAACATCTGGGATACCTGCGTCATCGTGTACTCGACTTCCATCTTCCACCGGCAACCTTGGAAGGGAAGGAGCACGAACAAGGGGGCGCCATTGCGGCGCATGCCCCACATAGTGGCTGGGCCGCGGGTGGACAGAGAGACCCCGGCAGCAACGATCTTCATCGCCGACAGATCCGTTCTCGGTGCATCCCATTGCCAGTCTATCCTGTGCTGATGCTGATGCATGTCGTAAGTTATTTCGAAGCGGCCGTCCTGCGTCTGCGCCACGACCCCGCGGAACCTGCGCCTCACCGCCTCGATATCCGCCGGCCTGGCGGCCTTCGGGATATCTTCGGCCTCGGGCGCCAAGGGCGGAGTTGCGGCGGTCTGCTCCTTCGGCTTGAACTGGACGGAAAATTCGTCCACAGCCGCCTCGGGGCAATCCCTGGCCAGCAGCGCAACGGTAGTCGGGACGAAGGGCAGGCGCCCCGAGGCGCGTTCGCGCCCGTCAATGGTCCATGCCCATCTGTCGCTTTCGCCCAGCGATATCTCGTGGGCCGATTCCTTCCCGGGCAGCCAAAAATATCTGTTTCCGATATCAAGCCTTGGTTCTTCGAACCTGACCATCTCGACAGCAACCGGGGCTGTCCCGTTTCTGAACCACCTTCCCATGCCCATCTCGCGCCATTGGGAGCCTGGATGCGGGCCGAGAGCCCAGGCGAACATCAGTCCCTCGCCGTCCACCCGCAGCTTGAACCGCATCGCTCGGAGGGCCGCGACGGCCGCCTTCGGCTTCCACTCTATCATCAGGTTGCCCCTCGCCGGGGGCGGGCGGTTCGAGTCCGTGGATCCGCGCGTCAGCATCCACAGCGCGCCGCCGTTTACGGCCAGGCGCGCTCCCGACTCGCCGCCCCACCTGACCGCGAAATCGGCCGCCTGCGATGGATCTTCGAAGTCGTACCTCGCCTCGCACCAGCCGTCCGGCAGCCTGCGCAGCCTGCCGCAGAGGAGCTTCGCGAGAGGGTCCAGCGCGGCCAGGATCCCATGCAGGCGCTCGATACGCTTCCGCGCCTCGTCCGACGCGGCGAATCGCGAGGCGCCGTATTTTTTCGAGTATTCTTCGAGCAGGGCGGTCAGGCGCGCGGCGTCCTTCGGTTCCATGCCGAACTTCTTCTCCATCTCGGCCAGCGCCGTACCGGCCTCGGCCTCGATTGCCGCGCGTTCCAGGATCGCCAACTTGGCGGCCAGCGCCGTTGCGTCAGGGTCGCCGGACTTGAGGCCCGGCTCCAGCCGCGCCCTGGCACCGTCAAGGTCGCCCCGCGCCAGCAGGTACCTGGCGGCGGCCAGCGACCCGGCCGGCGAATCCAGGTCGAGGCCGGACCGCGCCAGTATCGCGGATGGCTTTATCTGGCTCGCCGATATGCTGAAGACAGGGCCTCCCGATGCGCCCCCAGTAAAGGACAGCCGGCGCCCCTTGGCATCCTCCAGCCGCCCTTTGGTCAAACCCGGCAGTTCCTTCGGCAGGTCCATGAGTTTGCCTTTTTCCGCCTCCGCCCAGAGCCGGAGTGCGGTTTCTTCGAGTTTCAGGCATCTCTCGAGATCGGCGATGTCCGAACCTATCCGATCGGCGATGTCCCGGTACTCCGCCTTCTTCGCCGACTCCTTGGCATCGTTCAGTACCTGCTCGACGTCCTCGGTCCTGCGCGCCGTCTCGACCAGCTTGGCGAGAAACTCGCCATACAGCGGTTCGGCGGCGCGCGCCCGCTCGGCCTGCTCGGCCGCGCGCTTCTCGATCGCGGCAACGGAATCGGCAGCGGAGCGGTACGCGGCCGCGAACCCGATCGGAACCTCCTTCTCGTTTATGCGGGCCAGCGCGCTTCTAGCCGCGCCGGCGTCCCCGGATTCGACCGCCTTCCTGACGGCGGACAGCGCCTCCTCCATTTTCGCAGCGATTTTCTTATTCAGCGATTCGGTCGCGGCCGCGACGGCCGCCGGGAAGGTTTCGGGTGCGTCGGCGATGGAGATTCTGGCCATGACGGAAGCCGCGGAGGCGCAGCGCCCGGCCTCCAGGAGCCGCTCCGCCTCGGCG